>NZ_JBVVQI010000003.1:0-207686 GCF_055811495.1 Mesorhizobium sp. WSM4830
CGCCTTGGGGTGCAACTGTACGGCACGGGAGTGGTAATTCGGCCTTGATCAGCGCGCCCGGTCAATTCGCCCCGCGGTTAATCTCTCGAGCGTTTCGTTTGCAAGCGCCTCGCCCTCATTCACCGGCAACGGTCCATTAGAGCAAGTTGACCACCCGTCATCTCCATGCATGTCATTCGGCCGGCAATCTTTAGGGGCCGATCCTGCGACAACCGTCCCCATCATTCCGCCATCGCTCGGTCCTGTGGCGTTCGTTATGTCGGCCCATTGGCCGGATCGCCGGAACTCAGCTTTCACCTCTCTGCCCCTTACGCGAGTCGGAGCGAGTGAATTACCGCCGCTCAATCGAAGCATGGCATACGAGATTGCATCTCCGTCAGAGATGCAGTTCATGCCTGGTGTCTCGACGATTGCCCCAACAGTAAAACCGGTGCTGGGATCTCGTAGATTTTGAGTGTGCTCCATCGCACCCTTACCTTGTGGCCGGTGACAGCGGCGATGCATCGGTATTCGGTGCTCGAGTAGATAAATGTGCCCGCATTTTGCCGCTCTCGGGCATGGGTGCTTCTTTCCGTGGTCCCTTTAGGAATGATAATCATTCGCTGCGTCGTCGCGTATAGGCGCTGGCCAAGCTGCTGAGTATCACAAGCGAGTCTGACTCGCCTCGTTCTCGCATCCCGATGGCAATGGTCGCGTGGACGGAGGGCTACATTACTGCAGCGAACACGGGACTGAAGCACTTAGGTCAGCCTCGATACGATCTCGGTAGCATGACCATCAATGAGATTTGGGCGTCTCTCTACGGCTTTTGTAAGGGAAATCCCGACAAACGGGTTATGGAAGGGATGGTAGAGATCATGGACAGGATGAAGCGAGAAGCGCCGTGAGGGAGCGGTTCCTTACCGGATTCCCAAATCGATCGGCACATCCGTTGAATTGGATGCTCAGAACAGCGTCGCAACAGCACGATACTCGTCAGAGTGGGTGAGCGCCTCCGCCCCCCATCCTTCATTAGCAATCGGGCAAGGTGGTGAGCGACGGTGCATGCCGGCACCTGAGGGCGTCACGAAGGGACCGGCGACGCAGTGCCGGCCTGCTTCGTGAAGTCATGGCGGCGCGCGCGAACATGTGCCAGCAAATTCACTTCATTGACGACCCCGGATTGAAAGAGAGACAGCGTGGTCGAGGCCAGAATCTGGCTGTTTATCGAGGTGCTGTACGATTTGGCGTCGGCGGCTACCTGGTCGACAACCCGCTGGCAGATTGCTCGATCCTTAGGTCTAAGGAACTGAGGTTTCGGTGCTCGTGGCATCTCGACGCCTTTAAAGGGGAAGTTGCTGTGTCCCTACGCGCGGATGCGTGGGTCTCCGCGGATGGACCGTAGACGCATTCAAACAGATAATTGCCATTCGTTTGAGTGATGTCGCCAATGGCCGACTTTCATTACGGATTTCTGGTTAACCGCTGCAACTGAAAACAGTCGGGGAACAGTTAGCATTCTCGCTGAAAACAGCGGCGGAACAGCGTCGGCCGACCGCTCTCACTGAGAACAGTCGAGGAACAGTGAGCCGCGCCAACAGGGGCTCACGCCTGGAGACAGAAAGGAAACCAGAGAGGCGGAAAACATTCCTCGAAAGCAGGCAACCCGCCAAAGCAGTTCACGGGCCGTACTGGCCGTTCCCATCGGTACGCAATGACAACAAGTGGGGACAAAAGTGGGGATCGATGGCGGGTGCTGAAAAAATACCATGATGTTTCGGCCGCTTACGACATACCGCTGGTGGAGCTGCGGCAGAAGCGCTCACGGCGAGTGCCGGCGTCATCTTCTCTAGTCGTTCTGCGCGATTGCCAGTGACGTTCCTGGCTCGCCTCCCGCAGGATAAGGGTTGCGGCGCCGACCAGGCCGGCTTGGTCACCGAGCTGCGACTGTACGATCGGCACGTCGCGGTAGGGGCATCACCCGCACTCGCCAGGAGATCGAATCCGTTGGCGAGGCCGCCGCCCATCACGATCAGATCAGGCGAGTAGAGGTGCAACAGGTTGGTGAAGCCGATGCTCACCAGGATTTGGAAGTCTTCGATGCGCCACCTGCCGACCTCAGCACCTCTAAGCGCGAACGTCTGGTGTAATGCCCGATGCGCCCGGTCGTAGGGCATCTCGCTGTTACATCGGGGTGACAAAAGCACCGCCACGGTGGCGTCAACCGGTTACAGAGGGCGAGAAATATCTGCGGCCTTCTGGGAGTGAAGTGTCAGTGTCCCCAGGGGCTGCGTAGGCGTGTCGTCGGTTGGCTGTTAGCCCGGTCACCGGAACGCTCTACGCCTCGCAAGCGGTATAGCGAAATCTCGTGAACGCAGGGTCGAGCTGCATTCTCGTTCTTTATCGGCGACGAGCGGCGACCGGGAGAGATGGATATCATGCACATGGGGCGTCTGGAAGTTGGCAGGACATGGGCACGGGGCGGCCCGCGTGCAGGCTCATGGCTGAGCGGTGCGATGACCACGCAGCGCCACCTCGCAGCGATCCTGGCTTGCGACGTGGTCGGCTATTCGCGCCTGACGCAGCGCAACGAGCGCGGGACCCTCGAGCGGCTGAAGATCTACCGGAAGGACCTCCTCGAACCGCTGGTCTCCGAGCACGGGGGTCGGATCGTCAAGCTCACCGGCGACGGCATGCTGTGTGAGTTCGCGAGCGTCGTTAACGCGGTGACCTCGGCAATGGCGATCCAGCAGGCCGTGGCAAAACACGAAGCGGAGACGCCGAAGGAAGAGCGGATTCGCTTCCGCATCGGCGTCAATCTCGGCGACGTGGTCTGCGAGGAAGACGGCGACCTCTACGGCGACGCGGTCAACATCGCCGCCCGCCTCGAAAGCATCGCCGACCCCGGCACGGTGGTCGTCTCGGGCACCGCCTACGACCACCTTCAGGGCAAGCTCGGCTGCGGCTTCACGCCGCTCGGCAACCTGCGCCTCAAGAACATCGAGCGGCCTGTGCGCGCCTACCGCGTCGAGACCGACGCCAGCGCCTCGGTGGCTGCACCGCCTCCGCTGCCCGAGAAACCCTCGATCGCGGTTCTGCCTTTCACCAACATGAGCGGCGACCCCGACCAGGAATACTTCGCCGACGGACTGGTGGAGGACATCATCACGGGATTGAGCCGGGTGGACTCCTTCTTCGTGATCGCCCGCAACTCGTCCTTCACCTACAAGGGCCGGGCGGTGGACCTGCGCCAGGTCGGGCGCGAGCTGGGCGTCCGCTACGTGCTCGAAGGCAGCATCCGCAGAGCAGGATCGCGGGTGCGCATCAGTGGGCAGTTGGTGGACGCGATCAGCGGACATCATGTCTGGGCCGATCGCTTCGAGGGCGACGTGAGCGACATCTTCGACCTGCAGGACAAGGTGACCGAGAGCGTCGTCGGCGCTGTCGAACCGAGCATCCGGCTGCAGGAGATCAAGCAGGCGCGCATGAAGCCGACCGACTACATCAGCGCCTACGACCTCTACCTTCGCGCGCTGCCGCGCTTCTACAGCATGACGCGCGAAGGCTTTGCCGACGTGCGCCGGCTCACCAACGAGGCGCTCAGCATCGACCCTGGCTTCACCTTGGCGAAGGCACTTGGCTCCTATATCCGCAGCCTTTCCGTGAGCCAGTGCTGGCACGAGCCGGACGATATCCGAGTCGCCGCGCGCATGGCGCGCGAGGTACTGGCGGAAGCGCGCGACGACCCCACAAGCCTACGTTTCGCCGCGCAGGTGATCGCCTACAGCGCGAAGGACTACGAGATGGCGCTGCGCACGATCGAACGATCCCTGCTGCTTAACCCCAATTCGGCGCAGGGCCATACAGGCAGCGGCTGGGTGAACGCACATTCCAGCCGCCCGCTCGTCGCCATCGAACACTTTCACCGGGCAATGCGGCTGAGCCCGGTCGACCCCGAAAACGGCATCGCGCTCTCCGGCATCGGGATGAGCTACCTGATGCTTGAGCGCTACGAGGAAGCGCTTGCATGGGGAGAACGCGCGCTGCACGAGATGCCGAACTACGGCTCCTCGCACCGGGTTGTGATCATGGCACTGGTCAAACTCAATCGCCTGGACGAGGCGCAGGCGGCGGCGCGGCGGCTGATGGAGGCGTTCCCGACCTACACGCTCACCCTGCAGAGACAGATCAACCCGTGGCTGGACGAGGTGTTCGCCGAGCGCTATGTCGAGGCGCTGGGCATCTCCGGTGTGCCGGAGTGATCGTCGCGGTAGCAAAGATGCCCGGCGAAGCGATGTCCCTTGCCACCGCGTCGCTTCTGGAAGGACAGTTCTCTGGCCGGCCCGTCTGAGGATTGACGAGGCTACCGACGGTCGAGACAAATGTGGCCGTTGGGTCAGGTGAGGGACAGACCCTGCGCCAACCTCACACTGGAAGCCGCCAGCCAGCTTTCGGCCCGAAACGTCATTCTTGACGCAATTTGCGAGGATCAGTCCGCGCGGGGCGGGGTTGCGCAAGAAGCATGGTTCAATCGAAAAAGCCCGCATCCTCTTCGCTCAGATACTTCCTGGCTGCTTCGGCGTCGATATCGAGGCCCAGCCCCGGCGCTTCCAGCAGGTCCACCATGCTGTCCTTCACGATCTGCGGCGGCAGGCCGATTACAAGATCCTCCCACCAGGGATCGGAGGCGCTCGGGTATTCGAACGCGATGTAGTTGGCGGGCAGAGTGGCGCAGACATTGATCAGCGCGCCGAGGCCGAGAAGGCCGTTCGCGGTGCCGTGCGGTGCCATCAGGATCGAGTGCATGTAGGCGTGCTCGGCGACCCATTTGAGCTCGGCAATGCCGCCAATATCGGCCGGATCGGGGCCGATGACGCGCACCGCCTGCGTTTCGATCAGCTCCTTGAAATTGTGCCGCAGGTAGATCTGCTCGCCGGTATGAATTGGCGTCGAGGTCGAGGTGGTCAGCTCCCGATAGGCCTGCGGATTGACCCACGGCACATAGTCGCCGGTCAGCATGTCCTCGAGCCACATCAAATTGTACTTCTCGACCGCGCGAGCGAACTTGATCGCATCGGGCAGCATCCAGCCCGGGCCGCAGTCGAGCGCCAGGCTGACCTTGTCGCCCAGCACTTCCTTCATCGCGATCACGCAGTCGAGCATGTGGTTGAAACCGCGCTCGCTGATGGCGCCCTGATCCATGGCACCGTGATAGCCAGCCTTCTTCTGCGTCACGCCGTAATGGAAGTCCTCGATGGTGTCCTTCATGTTGGAGTGGAACGAGATCCCTTGCTTGATCATGAAGAAGTTCTGCGGCTGCTCCATCATCCATTTCACGTCAGCGGCGTAGTCCTCCGGCCGGTCCCCCGTTCGCTTCTGGCGGATCGAGCCGTTATAGACCCGCACCTTGTCGCGCACCTTGCCGCCGAGCAGTTTGTAGGCCGGCACGCCTGCGGCCTTGCCGGCAATGTCCCACAGCGCATGCTCGATAGCGCTTACCGCCGCGCCATAGGGCTTGAAAGAGCCGCGTTGGCGGATCTTCAGCATCACCCGCTCGACGTCGGTCGGGTCCTCGCCGATCAGCGCCTCGCGGAAATGCAGCACCCAAGGCTTGAGATAGGTCTTGGTGAACTCGACTTCGCCAAGTCCATAGAGGCCCTCGTCGGTAACGATGCGGACGATTGGATGTTTGCCGATGACGGCGCAGCGGAGGTCGGTGATCTTCATCTTCGGTTCTTTTCGCCTCAGCTCCAGGTACGGTCCCAGGAATACTCGTTGTCCCAGTGATCCGTGGGCTGCCAGATGCCGGTGACGCCCGGCTGCAGATGCTGCGAGATCACCTCGTCGACGACGTCGTCGATCCCCAGGCCCGGTTTGTCCGGAACAGTGATAAAGCCGTCCTTCACGAGCGGCTTGGGAACGCCGGTGACGATATCGTCCCACCAGTCGACGTCGGCAGAGTGGTATTCGAGCGCCATGAAGTTTTCCGTCGCGGTCGCGACATGTGCCGCGGCCATTGCGGCGATTGGACTTTCGGCCATGTGGATGGCCATTGCGACGCCGTGGTCCTGCGCCATGTCGCCGATCTTCTTGGTCTCGAGTATGCCCCCGCTGGTGAGCAGGTCAGGATGGATAATGGAGAGGCCGCCGCTCTTGAGCAGGGGCTCGAAGCCCTCCTTAAGGTAGATGTCCTCGCCGGTGCAGATCGGCACCGTGGTCGCGGCCTGTAGTTGCCGGTACTGCTCGGTGTACTGCCATGGGATCACATCCTCGAGCCAGGCCGGCACGTATTTTTCAATCCGCCTGGCGAGCCGAATACCGTTCTGCAGCGAGATGTGGCCGACATGGTCAATGGCGAGCGGAATATCCATGCCGATAATTTCGCGAACCTCGGCAATATACTGTTCAAGCAGGTCGAGACCCTTGTCGGAAAAGTGGAGGCCGGTAAACGGGTGGGCAATGTTGTGCAAATCGTACGCGGCGTTGCGGGCGCGTCGCTCTTCAAGGGTCTTGACCGGGCCGCGGCCGGGATGGACGCGGTACCCTTCAAGTGAGCCGGCAGGAGACACGACCGCACCGGGGACATCCGCGATCTGCATCAGCCCCAGATCCATCTTGAGGAAGGTGAAGCCGAGCTCCATGCGCTGCTTGAGACGCTTGCCGGTCTCGGTGCCGCTCGGCACGGTCGCGTCGGTGTCGCAATAGACGCGCACCTTCTCCCGAAACCGGCCGCCGAGCATCTGGTAGATGGGCACACCATAGGCCTTGCCGGCGAGATCCCACAACGCAATCTCGACCGCCGAGACGCCGCCGCCTTGCCGGCCGTGCCCACCGAACTGCTTGATCCGGCGAAACAGGCGGTCGATGTCGCAAGGGTTTTCGCCAAGCAGCCGGCTCTTCAGCATCAGCGCGTAGCTGGCACTGGCGCCGTCGCGCACCTCGCCAAGCCCGACGATACCCTGGTTGGTGTAAATCTTGAGCAGGGTCGAGGTGAACGGCGCGCCGACGATTTCGGCTACCCGCATGTCGGTGATGCGAAGCTGGGATGGCTTGGAGTTCGCGTTCACCCGATTGAGCGCTTCGTCGGCGCCACCTGTCTTTGCCATGACCTATCCTCGTTTCGGCTTGTCGTCCCGCACCCCGCATAGAGTGTTGTTAGCCCAGCTCAATCTCGTGGGCCTGCAGGTAGTCGCGGTCCATCTCAATACCGAGACCAGGCTTCGACGTCAGCTTGAGGCTGCCGTTCGAAATGTCGAGTGGTCTGTCGATCAAGTGATCGTATTTGCCCAGGTTCCACTCCGATGTTTCGAGTTTGTAGAAGTTGGGAACGGTCATCATCACCTGCGCTCCCGCAACCACGTTGATCGGTCCCGCGGCGTCGTGTGGCGAGACCGGGACGTAGTAGGCTTCGCACAGCGAAGAAATCTTCTTGAGTTCGGTAATGCCGCCGGTCCAGGTAACGTCGGGCATGATGTAGTCGGCGAGCCTGTTCTCGAGTACCGGCACGAAATCCCACTTCGTGTGGCCGCGCTCGCCCCACGAGATGGCGGTATTGACCTTCTCACGCACCTGCTTGAGGGCGTTAAGGCTCTCGGGCGGGCAGGGCTCCTCAAACCAGTCGATCTGGCCGGCCTCCTCGAGGCCCCGACAGAGGCGAATGGCGGTGGGGACGTCGAAGCGGCCATGCGCATCGATGAGAATGTCGACATCGGGTCCTGCCGTTTCGCGGATCAGAGCCGTGAGTTCGGCGGCTTCGCGCTCGTCCTTGCGGGTCATGCTGCCATCGAGGTAGCCGTCCCGCTGTTCGCGAGGCAGGCCATCGGCGCTGCGGCCCTGGTGGGGATAAGGATCGAACTTGAGCGCAGTGTGTCCGGACTCGACAATGTCCAGAATTTCGCGAACCACAGCCTCCTTGCTGGTGAATTTGGCCTGGTTGGGGTGGGTGTAGAGCGCGATTTCGTGGCGTACCGGTCCGCCAAGCAGCTCGTAAATCGGCTTGCCGAGGACTTTGCCCCTGATATCCCAGAGTGCTATGTCGATGGCGCTCACGCATTCGACGGCGGCGCCGCGGCTTCCCATGTAGGTGAAGCTGCGGAAGATCTTGTGCCAGAGATGCTCGATACGCGCCGGATCCTCGCCTGTCACGGCGACGCCGATCTGCCGCAGGATCGTGCAGAGAGCGCGGTTGGCGAGCCTTGTCGTGGTGGTGATCTCTCCCCAGCCACTCACTCCCTCGTCGGTCGTCACTTCGACGAACAGGAACTCTCCCCAGTAAGAAGCATCGGACTTGATCAGCCACGGCCGAATGCTCGTGATTTTCATCTCAACTACCTTTGCCTGAAAATGCTCAGTTAGCGATGTTCTGGACTGGACATTCTATCCGGCCCGAGCGGCGTTGCGCGCTCGCATCTGTTCCAGAATATGCCGGCCCGAACCCTCGACATGGCGGGAAACGAGTTCGGCCGCCTTGTCAGCCTCTCCCGCTTTCACCAGCGCGATGAGTTCGCGGTGCTCGCGCATGATCGCGGCACGTCGCGCCAGCGTGAAATTGAAACGACGGCTCACGGCTCGCAGCACTTCGCGATGTTTCCACCAAAGCTCGGCGGCGTGGCGGTTGTAGTGCCGCTGGTACATCACGGTGTGGAAAGCGGTATCCAGCTCACTATGCCTGAATGTGTCGGCGAAGTTGTTCTCTTCGATCAGGCCTTGGAGACGTTCGAGTTCGGCGATGTCCTCGCCGGTGGCCATATTCACAAACCATCGTGTCAGGGCTGGCTCGATCAGAACACCGATCTCGTAGATATCCCGGACAAAATCCTGATCAATGGGTCGGACGCGCGCCCCGCGATTGGCAACAAAGGTGACAAAGCCTTCGCCGCGCAACAGCTGCAGGGCCTCGCGGACGGGATTGGTTGAAGTGCCGTGACGCCGGGCGAGATCGGTGACCACAAGCCGTTCGTTGGCGGCGAGCCGTCCCTCGATGATATCTTCCCTGATCAATTCATAAAGCGAGGCGCCCTCGCTGGAGGCCCCGATGGGATCTGTCCCCACCGGTGGCATCGCTTTGAAATCACTTATTTCGGCCAAGGCCGGCTCCCCAATTTAATACATACCTTGCCCGATATCACACACGGCTTTCTCAAACAATGTACGATTCTGCGCGTTGACAGGCAATCCATGATCTGAAAACGTACCAAGCGATCGAGAGGATACACTGATCTGAAAGAAGCATCATCGCGATCGAAACGAGCAAGGACCGCTTTGCTTCGGCGCAGGGCGGCATGGGAGAACCAGGGAGGATACCTATGACGAGAATTGCGCTCGGCAGTGCCGTCCTGCGCGGCACTGTCGCCACTGCTTTGATGGCATCCCTGACGTCTACATCGGCGCTGGGTGCACCGCCGGTTGACCTGAGCAAGTGGTCGCCGGAATATGTGCGCTCGATTGCGGGCACACAGGATTTTGACACGGCGGCCGATTGCGCCAAGGTCACCCCGCTCGACTACAAGGGGCGACTGACTTTCTGGTATCAGGGCGTGTTCGAGGGCGACCCCGACCTCCTGCGCCAGTACTACAAGGAATTCTTCGAGACCTTCCGCAAGACATATCCGAACATCCAGCTCGAGGAACAAGCCCTCACCTATAACGACCTTCTAGACAAGTTCCGCACCGCGCTCCTGGGCAATGCCGCGCCGATGGCGGTCCGCCTGCAAATCCTGGGTGGTACCGAGTTCGCCTCAAAGGGCTATCTCCAGCCGCTCAAGCCCGAGGATGTGGGGTATTCGACCGAGGATTTCTGGCCCGGCGCCATGAAGGCAGTGACCTGGGAGGGCGTGACCTACGGCATTCCGACCAACAACGAGACGATGGCGTTCATCTGGAACGCCGACATCTTCAAGCGTGCGGGCCTCGATCCGGACAAGCCTCCGGCAACCTGGGAAGACGTCGTCAAATATTCCAAGCAGATCCACGACAAGCTCGGCATTGCCGGCTACGGCCTCGTGGCTCGCAAGAATGCCGGCAATACGCCGTACCGTTTCATGCCACAGCTATGGGCCTATGGCGGCGGCGTCTTCGACGAAGCGACGGCAAACCCGACCTATGAGCAGGTCCAGCTCGATAGTCCGCAGAGCAAGGCGGCGCTGCAAGCCTCCTACGACATGTATGTTCGCGACAAGTCGGTTCCAGTTTCGGCACTCACCAACCAGCAGGCCGATAACCAGCCCCTGTTCGTCGCCGGCCAGCTCGGCATGATGATCTCGCACCCGTCCGATTACAACGTCATGCTCGACCTGCAGAAAAAGGCGACGGGCACCGACAAGGACAAGGCGCAGACGGTCATCGACAACATGCGCTACGGCCTGATCCCGACTGGTCCCGACGGCAAGCGCGCCGTCGTGTTCGGCGGCTCGAACATTCACATCCTGAAGCCCGAATATGTCGAGGGCGGCAAGGTAGACGAACCGGCTGCGAAAGCTATCATCTGCATGTGGACGAGCCCTGAATGGTCGCTGAAGATGGCCTACGCCGGATCAAACCCGGGCAACCTCAACGGCTTCAAGACCAAGTGGATGAAGGAACGTCTGGACAACATCAAGTTCCTCGACGTCACCACCTCGATGCTGCCATACGGCATCCCGTTCCCAGCGCTGCCGCAGGCCCCCGAGATCATGAACATCATCATCCCGGACATGCTGCAGAATGCCCTGACCGGAGCGATGACCGTCGACGAGGCAGCGGACGACGCGGCCAAGAAGGTAAAAGACCTGATGGGCGGACTGTAGCCCAGGCCTGACCTACGGCCTGACCGGCTGCGCCGCTGGCGCAGCCGCCTCGTTCCGAAGAAAAAGGGCACGCCACAAGTGACGATCGTGACCGGCAAGGCCGAGGCTCGCCGAAGATTGCAACCCGGTACATCCGGCACGCTGCGGAAGATCTGGGCGCATCGCGCGGACTACGCGTACGTGCTCCCAGCGATCGCCGTCATGCTCATCGTCATTGCCTATCCGATCTACTACACGGTCGAGCTGTCGTTCTTTAAGACACCGCCCGGTCTACAGCTCCGCGACAAGAGCTTCATCGGCTTCGACAACTACACGACCATCCTCACCAGTCAGGTGTTCTGGAAAGTCACCTGGAACACACTGATCTGGACACTGGGGTCAACTCTCATCTCCTTTGTCCTGGGGTTTGCCACAGCGCTGGCGCTCCACCGCGACTTCATCGGCCGTGGTGTCCTACGCGCTGTCCTGATCATCCCTTGGGTCATCAGCGCAGTCGCCGCCTCCTATATCTGGAAGTGGATCTACCATTCGGACTTCGGGATCATCGGTGCGGTGCTGGTGGGCCTCGGATTGGCCGACCAGCCGCCGAATTTCATCGACAATGTCAACACGGTGCTGCCCTCCCTGATCGTCGTCAATATCTGGCGCGAGTTTCCGTTTGCCATGATCATGATGATGGCCGGCCTGCAGACAGTCCCCGATCAGTTGCTGCGCGCCGCAAAAGTCGACGGTGCCAATGCATGGCAGCGCTTCTGGCACGTCACCTTCCCGCACTTGCGCAACGTCTCGGTTGTGACGATGCTGCTGCTCGCGGTGGCCAACTTCAATTCCTTCATCATCCCCTGGATCATGACCGGCGGTGGGCCGTCGAATGCATCGCATATCTGGATAACCCACATTTATGAGCTCGCCTTCGGACGGCAGCGCTGGGGCGTGGCATCGGCCTATTCGGTGCTCCTGTTCCTCACACTGATGACGCTGGGCTACTTCTACGTCCGTGCGTTAAGCGGCAACGAGCGGAAAGAGGGGAGCGCATGAGCACGATTGCCGAGACGGCACCTCGAGCCCAGACCCGTCGCCGCATGCGCGTCGACGGATGGCGGTGGGCGGGGCGCATCTTCCTCGTATTCATGCTGCTTTATACCGCGTTGCCGATGATCTGGATGCTGATCACCTCGATCAAGTCCGGATTCGCAGCGACGCAATTCCCGCCGCAATGGTGGCCGGACGAACCTACCCTCGCCAGCTACCAGAAACTGCTCGATCCGCAGAACAGCGTCGGCCAGGACTTCCTCCGCTTCTTCTGGAACAGTCTTTTCGTGTCGACCGTCACGACAATCCTTTCCGTGATCGTGGCTGTCCCTGCGGCCTACGCGTTTTCGCGCTTCAGTTTCCCCGGCCGCAATTTCCTGTTCTTTGCCGTGCTGCTGCGCAACATGTTCCCGGCGGTGATCTTCCTCGTGCCACTCTTCATCCTGATGCGCGCGATCGGTCTGATAAACACGCATGGCTCGCTGATACTCACCTATCTCACCTTCGGCCTGCCGCTGGCGATCTGGCTGCTCAAGGGCTTTTACGATAACATCCCGGTGCAGCTCGAGCAGGCTGCGCGCATCGATGGCGCAACACGGTTCCAGGCCTTCATCATGATCGTGATGCCGCTCTCGACGCCGGGGATCATCGCCACCGCAATCTATTCCTTCATCGGCGCGTGGAACGAGTACATCTACGCCTACACCTTCCTCTCCAAGAACGAGCAGTTGACGCTGCCGGTCGGCATCCAGCGCTTCTTCTCGGAAAATACGACGGACTTTCCGGGCCTGATGGCAGCCAGCTTCATGATGAGTGTGCCCGTCGTGGTGCTGTTCCTGGTCCTGCAACGATACTTCGTACGCGCCCTTACAGAAGGCGCGGTCAAGCACTAGGGAGTTGCCGATGGCCCACGTGGTCCTCCAAGATCTCGTCAAGAGCTATGGCAGCTTCAAAGCTGTCAACCACGTCTCGCTGACGGTCAATGACGGCGAGTTCGTTGCGCTCGTCGGCCCTTCAGGCTGCGGCAAGACAACCACGCTCAATCTCGTCGCCGGGCTGACCCCGATCACATCGGGCGACATCATCATCGGCGAGCGCGTGGTCAACGACCTCGACCCCAAGGACCGGGACATCGCAATGGTGTTCCAGAACTATGCGCTCTACCCGCAGAAATCGGTCTACAAGAACCTGGCATTCCCGCTTCAGATGCGCAAACTCCCCAGGGACGAGATCGACAAGAAGGTCAAGGAAGCGGCACGAGTGCTCGACATGACGCACCTGCTCGAGCGCAAGCCGCGCGAACTTTCAGGCGGGCAGCAGCAGCGTGTGGCCCTTGGCCGTGCCCTCGTTCGCGACCCCGCCGTGTTCCTCATGGACGAGCCACTGTCTAACCTCGATGCCAAACTGCGCGTGCAGATGCGGTCGGAAATCAAGCGTTTCCACCAGGACCTAAAGGCGACGATCATCTATGTGACGCACGACCAGCTCGAAGCCGTGACCATGGCTGACAAAATGGCGGTGATGAATGGCGGCTACCTGCAGCAATACGATTCACCGGCGCAGGTCTTTGCCCATCCGGTAAACATGTTCGTCGCCAGCTTCATCGGCAGCCCGGCGATGAGCCTTATTCCGCTGCAGGCCTCGATGGCAAACGGCAACACGGTGTTGACCGGCGCCGAGGGCTGGCGCCTTGAGCTCTCGCCGCTCAATGCCCAGAAGGTCGCGAGAGCAACGACAAAGAAGGTCGTGCTCGGCGCACGTCACTCGACGATCAAGCTCCACAAGAGTGCGGTACCAGGCAGCGTCCCGGCCAAAGCCTATACGGTGGAGCCGACAGGAGACATCACCTTCGTGCAGGCGTTCCTGTCCGGGGCCATCGTCAACGTCAGCGTGCCGCCAAACGTTGCCGTCTCGCCCGACGAGCAGATCTGGCTCGAGTTCGACCAGGAGCGGATGCATCTGTTCGATGGCGAAACTGAAATGGCCCTCAAGGCCAACTGAGATAGGGCGGATGCGCGTGAAACGTGGGCGTGGATGACTGAGAAGCTTAAGATCACCGCGATCAAGCCCTATCCAGTGTGGGTAGGAACGCGCAATCAGATGCTCGTCAAGGTCGAGACCGACCAAGGCATCTTCGGTTGGGGCGAGAGCGGCTTGAGCGGTCGCGAGAGGGCCGTGGCCGGCGCGGTCGAGCACTATCGCGAGTTTCTCATCGGCCGCGACCCGATGCAGATCGGGCGGATCTGGCAGGAGGTTTACCGCAGCCAGTACTTCGAAGGCGGGCGAGTGCTTCAGGCGGCGATTTCCGCCATCGACATCGCTCTTCACGACATCAAGGGCAAGGCGCTGGGCGTGCCGGTCTACGAGCTGCTGGGCGGCAAGCAGCGCGACCGTATTCCCACCTTTGCCTCGACCGGCGACGAGGCCGAGGGCGATGTTGCTATCGAACGGGCCCGCGAACTTCGCGCACATGGGTGGCAGGCGATCCGCTTCTTCCCGTTCGGGCAAAACAGCGAGGACATCTTCGAGCCGCGCGAGTCCATCGGCGCTACCGCAAGTATGCTGAACAAGGCGCGCGAGGTGCTGGGCGACGACGTGGTCCTCGGCCTCGACTATCACCATCGGCTCTCGGTGGCAGAGGCGGCGAGCTTCTGCAACAAGCTCGGCCGCGGTGTGCTTGATTTCCTCGAGGAGCCGATACGGGCCGAGACGCCGGAGGCCTATGAATCGCTGCGCACGATGACCGACATCCCCTTTGCCATCGGCGAGGAATTTGCCAGCAAGTGGCAGTTCCTGCCCTACATCGAGCGCGGCATCCATCAGTTCAACCGGATCGATGTTTGCAATGTCGGCGGGCTCACCGAGGCGATGAAAATCGCTGGCTGGAGCGAGGCGCATTATGTGGACCTGATGCCGCACAATCCGCTTGGTCCAGTGTGCACCGCCGCGACCGTGCATCTCGCCGCCGCGGTACCCAACTTCGCGTGGCTAGAGACCAGGGCGCCCGAAACGAAGCTGGGCTTCGACAATTCCGATTTCATCCCCGTGCAACCACGGCTCGACGGGACCGATTACCCGGTCGGCGATCTGCCGGGGCTCGGCGTCGAGGTCAACGAAGTTGCGGTCCAGGCGCAGAGTTTGCGTTTCTGGGAAGCGCCTCACCTTAAGCGCCGCGACGGTTCTGTTACGAACTGGTAGTTCCATTCAATCGGAGTCCACAATGACGCATACTTCCGACATCGCGCGGCCGCCTAAAGACCTGATCGACGCACTCAGGGAGATCGGCGCCGCAACGGTTGCCGGCACGCTTGGCCACATGGGCTTCCGCAATCCGCACATGGTCGGTCCGGTGGCGCAAAACCACGGGAAGTCGATCGTCGGGCCGGCGCTGACGCTGCAGTTCCTGCCGCAGCGGCCGGACCTGTTCACCGAAGGAGAATATGCCGATCCGGAGACGCAGCTGCACCGGCACGTGCTCTATCACGCGCAGGAGGGCGATGTGGTCGTGGTCGACGCGCGCGGCGACATGAGCTCGGGCGTCTTCGGCGATATGATGTCGACATATTTCAAGGGCAGGGGCGGGGCGGGTATCGTAATCGACGGTTGCATGCGCGATCGGCCCAATGTCGAAAAGCTCGATCTGCCCCTATGGCTGCGCGGCTGGACGCCAAACTATCATGTGCAGACCAGTATCTATCCCAATGCCGTCAACGTTCCGATTGCCTGCGGTGGTGTCACGGTGATCCCCGGCGACATCATCGTCGCTGACGACGACGGCGTGGTGGTGCTTCCCGTCGTGATGGCCCCGAAGGTGATCGAAGAATCACAGAAGCATCACGATTGGGAGGAGTTTTCGCGAGCCAAGCTCATGGAGGGCGGCCCGTTGCAACGCTACTATCCGCTGCATGACGATGCCCGCGGGGAGTACGAGGAGTGGCGCAACGCAAATCGCTTGGAGAACCCGAGTTAGCACATCCATCATCTCGTGGCGGGGCCGGGGAGTCGAGTTTCGTAGTCGGGCGCCCACTGCACTGCACTGAACGATCGAGAGGGTCCGGCTCCCGCCATCTCGTGCGGGCACCAAGCGTTACACTATGCGGACCTCCAATGGCGAACCGGAAGCATCATAAGCGCCTAGAAGCTGACGTAGCACCGGGTGTTCGGCGTCAGAGGAGGCCGAAGAGGTCCACGCAAATCATCGCAGAAAATCGTTGTTGAGGGCTCCACGTCAGGCGGTCGACGCGTTCTCGCGAATACGCGCCGACACTCTCATAGGCATGGCATTCTCCAATGTCATCGCGCTGGCGATCATCTTCGCGACCGCGGCGAGCTTGAACAAAGCCGGCATCACCGACGTTGAGACATCCGCTCAGGCGGCTGAGGCGCTGCGGCCGATCGTCGGCGATTTTGCCTTTGCTATCTTCGCTTTCGGCATCGCCGGGACAGGGTTGCTGGCGGTACCGATCCTGGCCGGCGCGGCGGCTTACGCCATTGGCGAGGCGAGACGATGGCCCGTGGGGTTGTCGCGCAGACCTAAGGAGGCTGTGGCGTTTTACAGCACTCTTGCCGCGGCCACGGGGCTCGGAGCAGCGATCACGTTCAGTCCAGTCGATCCAATCAAGGCCCTGTATTGGACAGCCGTCGTCAACGGTGCCGTCGCCGTTCCGGTCATGACGGTCATGATGATAATGACAGCCCAGCCAAAGGTCATGGGCGACTTCACCGTCAAGGGCTGGCTGCGCTGGCTGGGATGGGCCTCCACGATCGCTATGGCGATGTGCATGGTCGGAATGCTCATGAGCTGGTTCATGTGACAGCCAATCGATCACCTGCCGCAGTTCGTATGGTGGTGCAAACCAGGCCGGAAGCTATCTTCGACACTCAATCAAGGTCTCGACGCCCTAGACTATCGCGCTGCCGAAACCGCAGGCTCGAGGCCGAGCCGTCCCACAACGGCTTCAAGCGGCATCGGTTGCGGGTTGTCGCCGATTGCTGCACGTTACCTCGACACGCGCGTGCTCTTCAGATCGGGGCGGTCGAGGCGCCGAAGGCTCTGATGACCGATGCCGACGTCGGGATTGCGGCAGACCACACGGACCGAGAAACTGGGCTCGAACTCGGTCAACCAGCCGCGACCGCGGCGAGGAGCGTCCGGCGGGCTTGGCGAGGACGCCGAAACGCGGCGGAAGACCAGCGGGTCGGCGCAGTATTGAGGTCGCACACGTTCAGTTCCTCCTTGAAAACATATTCCAGCACCGAGGAACCCGATCCCGGACCCGCGCGGCAGGACGATGCCCAGAATTAATTGGCAGCCTGTTCGATCGAAATCATGGAATGTTCCTGAGAAGACAGCCATGCGAACTCGTTCACGCCGGGTTCTCGAATTGCTTCGAGCGCTCGTCGTAGCCGAACAACTCCGCGTAGCACCCCCAGGAGATGATCGCGCGCATCGCGTCCTCGGCACGTTCTTCGGACATGTGGTCTTCGAGGTGGCGTGAATTGCGCCATGCATCGCCAACTCCCAAAGCCTGGCTCGATCATTCACTCACTTGCCAGGGAGGCGTGCATTTTCTGGCGCGGTACCCAGTTCCGACCGCATCAGGCGCCTTGGTCTCATCCATTCACTACGCGCTTTTTCGGACAGTACCAATCCATGGCCAGGTCGATCGGGTGCATAGGCGTAGCCGTCCCGGATTTCGATGGGCTGCTCCACCAGATGATCGAAGTTCTGAAACGAATATTCCAGCCATTCGACTTCCGGAAGCGCGACCGCCATGTGCACGCCGATCTCCAGAAAGGTGTTGCCGATGCTGACCGGGATGCCGAGCTCGGCGGCCAGCCAACCGATGCGCATAACATCGGTGACTTGACCGTGGACATTCAGGATGTCGGCTGCGTGGGCTTCCAGAAGAAGCCGTTTGCCTTGAAGATCCAGATACTCGCCGCTGTTGATCTGAGTCCATGTTATTGCCTGCCTGAGCATTCTCAATCCTTCGTGGTCGTGACGCAGGATTGGATCCTCGACCCAGAGAAGATCGTGACCGGCATCGCGGATCGCCACCAATTTCACCAGCGCTTCCTTCGAGGTCCACGCCTCATTCGGGTCGATCATGATTTTCGAGCCTGCCGGCACACAGGATTTCAACAGTTCCAGGCGCCGCAGATCGCGATCGAAATCCGGGTGGCCGACCTTGATCTTGAAAGCGGAATAGCCAAGCGACGCCGCGTGGGAAAACAAGGAAACGAAAGCATCATCGTCGAGGTGGAAATCGAGGCCACTGGCGTAGGCTTTCACACGGTTGCGACGACTGCCAAGCAGCACGTGAAGGGGTAGGCCAGCTTCCTTTGCCGCAAGGTCCCAAAGCGCCACCTGGACCGCTTCATGAAAGGGCAGGGAGTACGCCCGCTGATTGCCGCCACGCGGGCGGTTCACACGATGAACCAGCGCGATCGCCTTGTGTCCTTTCAGGGCCGGCCAGACCTCGTGTTCGAAAACGGTCTCAATCTCGATCTGGTCGGGCAGGGGATTGAAGAGCGTCTGGATGAAGCCCAGCCCTACCTCGCCACTTTTCGAAACGAGTTCCAGCGCGGCGACGTTTACATCGTCGGCGCGAACCTGACTGTCCCCGATTACCCGGTCGCGGGCGAACTGAAATCGGGTTATACGAAAATGCGAAAGGCTCATCACCGGGGCTTTCTGATCGTTTAGTGCAAGTTTCTGATCTATCAGTCAGGATGTCTCAGTACCGAATCAACGGAGGAGCCGCAAGTGGCGGGCAAAGCAAAAGCCATCTCTCATACCCCGGTGGCGGCCACCCGTATGAGCGATGTTGCCTACGAACGAATTCTGGAGCGCTTGTTCGACAGGCGCGTTCCGGTCGGGGCATTCGTTTCGCAGAGCGAACTGTCCGCGATCGTTGACGTGCCCGTCGCTCCGCTTCGTGACGCTCTGCGCAAGCTCGAGGCGGAAGGAATTCTCACCATCCATCCACGCTCCGGAATCCAGTTCATAAAGCCTGGCATGGAACTCACGCGCGCCACCTATCAATTCCGCGCCATCATAGAGCGTTCGGCAATTCGCGTCTTTGCCGAACAGGGTGATGAAGCCATCATGAATGCCTTGGAAATGCGGCACTCCCGGCTGGTTCGGCGCATCGAGCGGGAGGGTGTGGGAAAGGAGCAACTGGAGGAGATGGATGCGCTGGAGGGAGAGCTGCATGGCGCAATCATCGGCGCGCTGCGCAATCCCTTGATCGATAGCACATATCGGCGCATGCACAATTATCTACGTCTGTTGCGGCTGGACAGCAAACTCACCTCGCCGATCATGATCCGGACGCTCAAGGAGCACCTCGACATCCTCGAGGCTTGCAGCAGCAGGAATGCCGACGCTGCCGAGGCAAAGCTGCAGTCCCATTTCCAGGCGGCCATGCAGCGGAACCTGGGTCTGGTCTGACACGTCGTCGTTTGCCATTTGCCTCTCCGGCGAGGTTGCACGGCTTGGGAAATGATGTTACCCAACATTCCAACTGATCGATCAGTCCGCTGATCTGATATCTGGGAGGAGGTCGCATGCAGTTGAACAAGAGGCAGTTTCTCGTGGGTTCGGCGGCCCTCGCGATGGCAGGGCGCATTGGTGGTGCCCGTGCCGCAAGTGCCATCAGTTACTGGCACCACTTCACCAGTCAGTCGGAAATGGCCAGCTTGCTCAAGATCATCGGATTGTTTCAGGCGGCGAATGCAGACGTGGCGGTAACCCAGGAGAACATCCCGAACTCGGAATATATGGCCAAGGTATCTTCGGCCGTGCTGGCCGGCGGGCGTCCCGATACCGCCATGGTGATCGCCGAGCGCTTCGCCGATCTTACCGCGATGGAGGGATTGATCGATCTTACCGAGCGCGTGAATGGGTGGGAGGGCAAGGCGAACTTTCCCGACAACCGCTGGACCGGGCTTTCCAGCCAATGGCGCCATTTATGCGGTTCCCGCCTTCGCCTTCGTTGATTGGATGTACTACCGCGCGGACTATTTCGAGGAAGCTGGACTGGCGGGGCCACCCCGAAATTTCGACGAATTCCTGCAAGCATCCCGCAAGCTGACGAATCCTTCGAAGGGCAGGTATGCATTCGGCATGCGCGCCGGCGCCGGCGGTTTCAAATATGTCATCGATGTCATGGAGGCGTTCGGCTCGCCGATCGTCAAGGACGGGCAGCCGGCCATGGACAGGGCCGCGGCGATCGAAGCGATAACGTTCTATTCCGATCTCTTCCTGAAGGAAAAGGTCGTGCCGCCGAGCGCGCCCCACGACAGCTACCGTCAGATCATGGAGGCGTTCCGCACCGGGCAGACTGCCATGGTGTGGCATCATACCGGTTCGCTGAACGAAATCTCGAGCGCGATGAAGCAGGGCGAACAATTCTCGACCGCGCCGATGCCGGCCGGTCCGAAGGCGCATGTCGCTCGCGTCGCATACGCCGGCAACGGCGTCATGAAGGGAGACAATATCGAGGCTGCCTGGCGGTGGGTGAGTTTCTGGGGCCAAACCGACGCTGCCTTGGCCCTGCTCGAGGGGACCGGCTATTTTCCGGCTTCCGCCGCTGCGCTGCAGGATCAGCGGATCACCGGCAATCCGATCTATAGTGCGGCGACGGAGACGCTCAAGTTCGGACGCCTGCCGAACAATTTCTTCGGCGCCGCGGGCTGGTCCGAAAATGTCGTCAATCCCGCTTTCCAGTCGGTGCTGACGGCTCAGTCGACGCCGGAACAGGCAGTGGACCGCATGATCCAGGGCCTGGAGGGGGCGCTCCGCTGATCCCCGGACCTGCAGCCGTGCTCAGAACGCAACGGGACGGTGCTTTCGCATCGCAGATTCATGACAATAGGCTCGAGCAGATATCTGTCTTTGCGGGCTCTCGGCGAACTGTCCGAGACCCGATACTGGATGTATTTGCTGCTCCTTCCCAGCCTCGCCCTTATCCTTCTCGTGATCGCCTATCCAACGCTTTACGGCATGGCCATCAGCTTTCGCGAGATGCGTCTGACGCGTCCCGGGTTGGAAGGCTGGGTGGGCTTCAAACATTATGTAGCGATGTGGTCAGACCCGGTCTTCTGGATCGCATTGAAGAACACAGTCGTGTGGGTCGCGGCCGCGGTCGCGCTGGAACTGTCGCTTGGTCTTCTCGCCGCGACAGCTCTCAACAGGGATTTGCCGGGCACGAAAATCTTCGCCGTGCTCATCCTGCTTCCCTACTTCCTGCCCAACGTCGTGGCGGGCCATATGTGGGCCTTGCTGCTCGATCCGCGGCTCGGAGTGATCAACGATCTTCTTGTCCGGATAGGCGTCCTGCAGTCCTACAGGGCATGGTTTGCTGATCCCAATACTGCACTTGCGGCGACCATTCTCGTCGAGGCCTGGCACGGGTTTCCATTCTTCGCGCTGCTGCTGCTCGCGGGCCTGAAAGGTATTCCCGAGGACCTCTACAGGGCAGCCGCGGTCGACGGCGCAGGCGTAGCGGCGCAGCTCCGGCTGATCACCTTGCCGATGCTCAAGACCGTCATCGCGGCGGCAGTGATCCTGCGCGTCATCGGTCTGGTCAATTCGCCCGATCTGCTCCTCATTCTCACCGGCGGCGGACCCGGAGATGCCACCCAGGTGCTGTCGTTGTATGCCTTTCAGACCGCCTACAAGGAATTTAATTTCGGCTACGCATCCGCCCTGTCGGTGGTGATGTTCGCGACCCTGATGATCTTCGCGGCCGGGTACATCCGTATCTCCAGGATTACCAAAGGACAGGGCGATGATTGAAAGCAAGCGTCACCGGCGGATGATCGCGAACATCGCCACCTACGTCGTGCTCGCAAGCCTGACGGTGTTCTGCATCGGTCCGATGATCTGGATGTTCCTGACATCCCTCAAATATGAGGCCGACATTGTCACTCAGACGATGCAGTACCTCCCGAGCCGCGTCACCTTCGACAATTATGTCGCCATCTGGACGCAGTCAGGTTTCCCACGGCTTATAGGCAACAGCCTCGTCGTCACCTTCCTGACGGTGACGATCTGCGTCGTCACGGGCACGCTTGCCGCCTATGCATTTTCTCGCTTCGCGTTTCGAGGCCGGGATCAGCTCATGCTCGGCTATCTTGTCGTTCGCATGTTCCCGGCAGTCATGATGATCATTCCCCTTTATGTCGTTATGCGCGGTGTGGGGCTCGTGGACAGCCGTTTCGGCCTGGCGCTTGCCTATACGAGTTTCCTGCTGCCGCTGTTCGTGTGGATGCTCAAGGGGTTCTTCGATTCCGCACCTAAGGAACTCGAGAGCGCGGCACGCATCGACGGCTCGACAAGGCTTGGCGCCATGGTCCGCATCGTCATGCCCCTTGCGCGGAACGGCCTGGTCGCAAGTTCGGTGTTCATTGCCATCGCGGCCTGGAACGAGTTCCTGTTCGCCCTGATGCTGACGACCGGACAGGGGTCTCGCACCTGGCCCGTGGGCCTGCAACTGATGGTCGGAGAGTTCCAGCTTCCTTGGGGAGTTCTGGCGGCAGGCGGCATTCTCAGCATCAT
This sequence comes from Mesorhizobium sp. WSM4830, assembly GCF_055811495.1. Lineage (NCBI taxonomy): Bacteria > Pseudomonadati > Pseudomonadota > Alphaproteobacteria > Hyphomicrobiales > Phyllobacteriaceae > Mesorhizobium > Mesorhizobium sp. WSM4830. Next base: position 22,363 of record NZ_JBVVQI010000003.1, read on the forward strand.
CCCGGTCATCGTTCTCTTCGCGATCGTCCAGCGAACCATGGTCCAGGGGCTGACCGCAGGCGCCATCAAAGGTTAGGAGTACTCGCATGGCGACGCTTTCCATCAGGGACGTGCGCAAGTCCTATGGCTCCGCACAGGTTCTTCACGGGGTCGACATCGAGCTCGAGGACGGAGGCTTTCTGGTTCTGCTCGGGCCGTCCGGATGCGGCAAGTCGACCTTGCTCAACATGATTGCCGGCCTCGACGACACGTCCGGCGGTGACATCCTGATCGGGGGACGCTCGGTCCTCGACCTTGCACCCAAGGACCGCAATATCGCGATGGTGTTCCAATCCTACGCGCTTTATCCCACCATGTCGGTGGCGAGGAATATCGGCTTCGGATTGGAAATGCGTGGCGTGGGCGCCGACCAACGCAAGCGCGCCGTGGAAGATGCCGCGCGAATGTTGCAAATCTCCCATCTGCTCGACCGACGCCCCGCCAATCTTTCGGGCGGACAGCGGCAGCGCGTTGCGATGGGCCGCGCGATCGTGCGCGACCCGGAGCTGTTCCTCTTCGATGAGCCGCTGTCCAATCTCGATGCCAAGCTCCGCGTGGAAATGCGTACGGAGATCAAGCGCCTGCACGAGCGTCTCGGCACGAGCATCGTCTATGTCACGCATGATCAGATCGAGGCGATGACGCTGGGCACCAAGGTGGCCGTCATGAAAGGCGGCTACATCCAGCAATTGGGCGACCCGCGCACCATCTATGAACGGCCCGCCAATATGTTCGTGGCAAGTTTCATCGGATCTCCGGCAATGAACTTCTTTGCCGGACGACTGGTCCCGGATTCGGAAGGTGTCCGGTTTCAAGCGAGCGGAGTATCGATCGTGTTGCCGACGCGGAACCGGCAGGTGGACTCTGAGCGACCTGTGGTGCTGGGCATACGGCCTGAAGAGCTGAGAACCGTTCCGCAAAATCGAGCTTCGATCATGGGCGAGATCGATGTGGTAGAGCCTACCGGCCCTGAAACCATGGTGACGGTGCAGGTCGGCGAGCACGCGATCATCGCGCGCCTGCCGCCGAGGTTTGCCGGCCGGCGCAAAGAGCCAATATGTCTTGCCGTGGATCCAGCGAGCGTCAACCTGTTCGATCCGGATAGCGGACAGCGCATCGACATTTAGGGCGTGGATACCAGCGGCTGGAGGCAGTTGCGCACGGTCCCGCGATGTCGCCTCGAACTTATCCCGAGCGAATGCGGACCGCTAGCGGTCAAGCGGCGTTGACCGGCATCTCGGCATGGTAGTCAGCAGCCCTTGGCGATCAGTTTTTCCAGGCAACCGGCAGCCTCGGTCCCCGGCACGCCGAGATCTCTGACACTGTCCATGTGGTTACGGTTCGCGAGCACATGCGACGTTACCAGCGATCCCTGCCGCAGCAAGCTTGCTTTGAATCGATCGGCTTGCTGATGGAAGGGTGGTGTCTCGTTGGCTCCGACCAGAACCGTCGCCCTGGTTTGAGGATCATGCCGATAGGCAAGAGGTGTAAACATGGCGACTTCTTCGTCGGTTATTCCAATTTCCTTGGCGAGAAAGGAATCCTGGAGCGGTTTCAAATCGTAAAGCCCGCTCAGCAGAAGGGCTGCCCTCACATTCGAGGGGGTATGCTCGCCCCCGAACAGGAACGTTGCAAGATGGGCTCCGGCCGAATGACCACTGACGGTCAGGGCCGCCGGGTTTCCGCCATGATCGGCGATGTTGGCCAGGACCCACTGCTTGGCGCGGCCCACCTGGTCGACGATCGTCGCCATTCGGACCTTGGGCATCAGCGCATAATCAAGGATGACAGCAATAGCCCCGGCCTGGGTAATCGTCGTCGCCACGTATGAATAGTCGCGCTTGGAGAACATTCTCCAGTAGCCGCCATGGACAAAGATGTGCACCGGAAGCGCCGTTCTTTTGCCCGCGGGAAAGAACAGGTCCATGGTCTCGGTCGGATCCGGTCCGTAGGCCACGTCAGCGGTCATCGCAATGGTGGCGCGGACGGCCTCGCTACGATCAACGAAGTCCTGCACGATTTCGTCAAAATCCGCGACGTGGTCGCGGATGCGAAAGGGATCGCCTTGCATTCTTCTGCTCACATGCTGATGGCGAGGTATTTCGCCTCCATGAATTCCGCAATGCCGTGATGCTGCCCTCCCTCGCGGCCAAGCCCGCTCTGCTTGACGCCGCCGAAGGGGGCTGCCGGATCGGACATCATCCCGCGGTTGAGAGCGATCATCCCGGCCTCGATCCGGGAGGCCACCCGCATGCCGCGCGCCAGATCGCGCGTGTAGATGTAGGCAGCAAGCCCATATTCAGTGTCGTTGGCGCGTGCGATGACCTCGGCCTCGGTTTCGAAGCTAGAGATTGGCGCCACCGGTCCGAATATCTCCTCATGCGCCATGTTTGCATCGCCCGGCACGTCGCGAAGCACTGTCGGAGGGTAGAAGAAACCACGTCCGGACACGACTGAGCCACCGCACAAGACCCGCGCGCCGCGTGCGACCGCGTCGATGACAAGCCGGTCTATCTTCTCGACCGCCTTTTTCGTGATCATGGGCCCGCATTCCGTGTCCGGGTCGGTGCCGACGCCGACCTTGAGCGACGACATCCGCTTCTCGAGGCCCTCGCAGAAGGCTTCGTAGATGCCAGATTGCACGTAGAGGCGGTTTGCGGCCGTGCAGGCCTCGCCGGCGTTGCGCATCTTGGCCACCATTGCGCCATCGAGCGCCGCTTCGAGATCGGCGTCGTCGAACACAATGAACGGTGCGTTGCCGCCGAGTTCCATGGAACACGAGACCACATGCCTGGCAGCCTCTGCCAGCAGAGCGCGACCCACACCCGTTGAACCGGTGAAGGAGAGTTTGCGCACCCGCGGATCGGCCAGCATGGCGGCCGTCAAAGGCCCGGGACTGGAGGTTGTCAGGACGTTGACCACGCCCGGTGGAACGCCTGCGTCCTGATAGAGCGCGGCCAGCGCGTAGGCGGTAAGCGGGGTCTCACTGGCCGGCTTCAGGATCACCGTGCATCCAGCGGCAAGTGCCGGCGCGATCTTGCGCGTCGCCATCGCGGCAGGAAAATTCCACGGCGTGATCAGGACGCAGATGCCGATCGGTTCGTAGTCGACCACAATGCGGTTGCTGCCGGAAGGCGCAGTACCGAACTCACCGGTAATGCGAACGGCCTCCTCGGCATTCCAACGGAAAAATTCCGCGGCGTAAGCGATCTCGCCTCGGGCATCCCGCAGGGCCTTGCCGTTTTCCAGTGCGATGAGAGTAGCCAGTGCCTCCGATCGTTCTGTCATCAACTCAAAGCAGCGTCTGAGGATCTCGGAACGCTTTCGCGGCGACGTTGTCCGCCAGCCATGGGCCGCCTTGGCAGCGGCGGCAACGGCGGCGGCCGCGTCCTCCAAGGTCGCATCGGGTACGGCAGCGATGATGGCTTCCGTCGAAGGATCGATGACCGGAATTGCCCTGCCATCCGCGGATTGCCGCCATTGGCCGTCAATATACAGCCCATGCGAAATTGTGTGGAAGTCGCTGACGCCCTGATCATCCGACAGAACCTGTGAAAACGTGTTCATCTCGATATTCCCGATTGTTTACATGACGCAGCTGGCGAGGTCGCCATCAAAGGCGGCCTGGACCAGGCTTCGCATGGACCTCAAATCGAATGGCCGCGGATTGTTCTTGATGAGGCGCTCGATACCGATCGCTTGTTCCGCCGTCCAATCGAGCTTGTCGGCAGGCAGCCCCAGCTCGGCCAACGAGGGAGTGATCCCGATTGCCCCAAACAGCCGACTGACCTCGCCAATGCTCGCGTCGGCCAACTCTTCGGGCGTCAGGCCTTTTCGATCGAGGGAGAGCGCGTTGGCGATCTCGGCCATCTCGGTTGCTGCGGCTGTTCTGTTGTACTTCATGACGTATGGCAGCATGGTGGCGACACCCAGTCCGTGAGGGGTGTGGGTTATCGCGCCAACCGGGTATTGCACGGCGTGCGCTGCCGCCGTGCCGGCCGTTCCGAACGCGCAGCCGGCGGCAAGTGCACCCATCATGACATCGGCCCGGGCGTCCTCGTCGGAGGGCCGGCGGTATGCCGTTTCAAGGCTTCGGCCAAGCAGCTTGATCGCCAGCAGGGCAAAATGATCGGTCAAGGCGGTTTTGCCGATAAAGACATGTTGTTGCGGAAGGCCGGGATCGGTCCCGCGCCTGACGGCGGTGAAGGCCTCGATTGCATGCGTCAGCGCATCGGCGCCTGCGATCGCCGTCAATCCCGGCGGGCATGTCATCGTCAGTTCAGGATCGCAGACAGCCGCGGCCGCGATCAGATAAGGGCTGGAGATGCCGACTTTCAGCGTGCGATCCGGATCGGAGACCACGGCAACCGGGGTGACTTCAGAGCCGGTGCCGGCGGTTGTCGGCACCGCGATCAATGGCAGCGTCGGGCCGGGCACCTTGAACTCGCCGTAGTAATCCTGGAGCTGACCGCCGTGACTGAAGAGCAACGCGGCGCATTTGGCCATGTCGAGACAACTGCCGCCGCCAATGCCGATCACCATGTCGGGCGCGAACTTCCGCGCTTCCTCGACGCAGACGGCAACGGTATCCCGGGGGACGTCGGGTAGCACACGGTCATGCACCAGTACGTCTATCGAGGCGGCTCGCAGCGCCGCGACGATCTCTCCGAACGGGCCCGTTGCGGCAAAACGTTCATCGGTGCAGACGAGTGCGCGACGTCCGAGTTTGGCCGCGACAACCGGAACTACGTGGCGTTGGCCCTTCCCGAAGAGGATTTCGCGCGGCAGCCTTAGGGCAGCGAAAAGGCTCATGACCTGCATCCTGTGATGATATCTGGATTGGAATGCGAGATGGCGTTCAAGTCGGCCCAAAGGCTGGGTTCGATGTAAAACCCGTCTTGTAGCGCGGTTGCATATCGACGCGCCCAACCATCGCCCGCAACGCTGGCGGTCCGTTCAGCGGGTGAGGAAGCACGGGCTGCCAGGGCGGCACGCTGTTCCAGCAGGGCCACTGCAAGTGCCATTACTTTGTCTCGAAACAGCCTCAATTTATATCCTCTATAAAATCGTATAGGATATAGGATTGCATTGGATGGAGCATCGTGTTAGCAACTCAATGTGTCAAGAGGCAAAACATGCAGGCCATGAACTTAACCAGTCAAGACGAAGCGAACCTCGCCGGCGGGCGTATCCAGCGCTCCAGCAGCCTGGTTGAGGACGTCTACGAAGCGATTTTCGCGCAACTCATGTCGCTGAAGATTGCGCCGGGCTCGCGCATTACGGTCGACAGCCTGGTCAAGGAATTCAACGTATCCCACACGCCGATCCGCGAGGCGCTCGGCCGGCTCGAAGGCGAAGGCCTGGTGCTGAAGACGCATTTGATCGGTTACCGCGCTGCGCCGCAGATTACGAAACGACGGTTCGACGAACTCTACGAACTTCGCCTGCTGCTCGAGCCTCACGGTGCTGCCAAGGCAGCGGTGCTCATGGACGATGTAAAGCTCGCACAGCTTCAGAAATCGGCCGGCGTCATGGCGCGCCGTGAGGGCAAGGACGAGCGCCTGCGGTATTCCAACTTCGCCCGCCAGGATGCCATTTTCCATGACAAGGTCATGGAATTCGCCAACAACGAACTCGTGCGCGAGACACTGGCGCACCAGCATACCCACTTCCACATATTTCGACTGATGTTCCATTCGCGCGTCACCGAGGAGGCGCTTGACGAGCATGAGGCCATTCTGGCCGCGCTCGCAGCGGCCGATCCTGCCGCTGCCGAGCAGGCCATGCGTCGCCATATCGAGCATTCCCGCGACCGTTTGTTGTTGGCGTTCGACTGAGACTGTCCCGATGTCCCCGTATCCGCCGTTGACGGTCATTACGCAGGCCAGTGCCAACGAATACTACTTCCCCGATTCACCCTTCTAGAAACTCAAACCTCCCGGGCGAGTACAGGTCTCGCCCGGCCGTTGTCACAGGAAAGGGAGTACCATGCCAGGCAAAAAGATCCTGATGCTGACCGGTGAATTCACCGAGGAATATGAAATCTTCGTCTACCAGCAGGCGATGGAAGCGGTGGGCCACACTGTTCATGTCGTGTGCCCAGACAAAAGCGCCGGAGACCTGATCAAAACATCGCTGCACGATTTCGAGGGCGATCAGACCTACACCGAAAAGCTCGGCCACTATGCGCTGATCAACAAGACCTTTTCCGACGCTGAGAAGCAACTGGAGCAATACCACGCTGTTTACTGCGCTGGCGGTCGCGGGCCCGAATACATCCGCACCGACAAGCGCGTGCAGGCGATGGTGCGCCACTTCCACGAAACCAAGAAGCCGATTTTCACGATCTGCCACGGCGTGCAGATCCTGATTGCGGTAGACGGCGTCGTGCGTGGCAAGAAGGTCGGCGCGCTGGCGGCGTGCGAGCCGGAGGTGACGCTTGCGGGCGGAACCTATATCGACCTGTCTCCAACGGAGGCATATGTGGATGGGACGATGGTTTCGGCAAAAGGCTGGACGGCGCTTGCAGCGTTCATCCGCGAATGCCTGAAGGTGTTGGGAACGGAAATCCGCCACGCTTAGACCTTCTTCCGACGCATCTCAAAGGGGTGCGTCGGCTCCCTTCTGGAAGGGGAACTTGTCACCGCCAGTTCGGCCCGGATCATAAAACGCCTGCATCACGCTGAGTTTGCCTCCCAGGGACAGAGGTCTTTCGTTATGCATTGATGCTCGTTTCATCAAACCCCGTAAGCGAACGCATCAGTGTTTCCCTCGCTGAGGCCAGATGCGCCCGGCAGGCCACCTCAATCCGAGTGGAGTTGCGGCTCTCAAGCGCATCGATATAGGCAATGTGTTCGTGGATTGCGGCAAGGTTGCGCTGCTTTTCGTCCTGCTTGTTCCACTGATAATGGTAGTGAAAAATGAACGTGATGATGTCGTAGAAACCATTGATGAAGCGGTTCGGTGACGCCTCGTTTATGAGCCGGTGAAACTGGTTGTCCAGGCCGGAGAAGTCGTGAAAACGGCCTTCAATTCGCTCCAGCAGGTCGGCATGCGCCATCCTGAGCGCGGCGAGTTTCGACCATAGCGGAGAACTGTCCGGCTGCAGTGAAAACAGCTGTGCCGAACGCAATTCGAACATCACCCGGATCTCGAAGAGCTCAAGTGCAAAGTCTTCGGTAAAGCCCTTGAAAAGCCAGCCTGTATTCGGCCTTTTCTCGATCAGTCCGAACCGGCTGAAGCGGATCAGGAATTCGCGAATTCCATTGGTCGCAACGCCGAATTGACGCGCAAGCTCGAGCTCATTGATGCTGGTTCCAGGCCTGGTGTCACCCCGCAGCATCCACTCCATGAACTGTTGCTCGACATGCTTGGCGCGAGGCGTGGTTTCGGCGTCCGGATAGTAGTCGTTGTCGCTGACCGGGCGGCCCGTCGACCTGAGGCCGTTACGCTCGGTGACAAGTTCGCGGTGAACCAGTTCCCGCAAAACCTTTCTGACGGTTGTGCGGCTGACGCACATTCGTCGTCTAAGCTCATTTTCGGAAGGAAGTTCACCGGCCAGTTGCCCGTCGCGCAGCATATTTGCAGCTCGATTGAAGGCCTTCTTGTAGACGGTGTCGGTTCTCATCGGATTTTCCCTGGAACAATACCTTGTCCTTTTTAGCATGGACTTTATCCATAAAAAACAACTTGACCCGACCTGGCTGATTGTTTTTTATCGATAAGAAGAGGGCCTGAACACGAATTGAGTTTTTGACGACGCGGCTCGCGCGAGCCGCGGCGGGGAGGGGAATTTGCCTGAAACGGGAAACACCGGCACGACTGTCGGCGAGGCCGCGTTGCCAGCATCCAGGAAGTCAGAAGCCGTCCCCGGCCTTGCGCTTGGCCTGATGCTGCTGAGCGCTGGTCCGGTGGTCATCCTGGTGCTGCTGATCGCCGTCCTCAGCTTTCTGTCACCCTATTTCCTGACGGGACGCAATCTCAGCAACATCCTCGCCCAGACGGGCGTCATCTCGGTTGTCGCGATGGGCCAGCATCTGGTCATCCTGACGCGCGGCATCGATCTCTCCGTCGGCTCGAACCTTGCACTGGCTTCCGTCGTCGGCGCGCTGAGCTTTCATGCCGGCGCCCCCGCCATCGTCGTGATCGCCGTGATGGTTGGCTGCGGTGCCGCGGTCGGCGCCATCAATGGACTCTTCTACGTCTTCGGCCGGCTGCCGCATCCTTTCATCATCACGCTGGCGACGTTGAGCATCGCCAAAGGGCTGGCGCTGCAACTGGCCGACGGGCGCGCCATTCCTGGCATGCCGGATTCGATCGATGCGCTTGGCCGCGACGCCGTCTGGGGTCTGCCTGGATCGGTGTTCGTCGTTGCCGGCGTTGCCGCGGTTCTTTTCGTCATGGCTAAAACCATGGTCTGGGGGCGCTGGATTTATGCCGTTGGCGGCCGGCCCGACGCTGCATTGCGCATGGGTATTCCCGTGTCCTGGGTCCTGGTTTCCGTCTATGTCATCTCAGGGCTGTGCGCCGGCATCGGTTCTGTCATCCTTGCCGGCCGCACCGACGCCGGTTCGCCGCTGTTCGGCAATCTGCTGGAACTGGATACGATCGCGGCGGTGATCATTGGCGGCGCCAGTTTTCTTGGCGGTCGCGGCCACCTCGGCCATGCCTTGATCGGCGCCATCATGATCGGCGTTATCCGCAACGCGCTCAACCTGCTCAACGTCAACGTCTTTTTCCAGCTCATCGTCATCGGCGTGGTTATCGTCATAGCGGTCGAGTCCGACGTGCTGCGCAATTACCTCGAAGGGCGTGTGCGTGTCCTGCAAGCCGGAAGACAGTCATGAGCGCCGTTGCGGCCAACGCCGATCATGCGGTCAGCACGGACAATCCCGTGCTGGCGGTACGCGGTGCTACCAAGCGTTTCGGTTCGGTTCTTGCGCTGGACGATGTCAGCATCGAGGTGCGGCGAGGCGAGATCGTCGGCCTCCTCGGCGACAATGGCGCGGGTAAATCGACGCTGACCAAATGCATCAGCGGGGTGCACCAACTCGATGCCGGCGCGATCCTTTTGGACGGTGCGCCAACGCAGATACGCTCCCCTGCGGATGCGCGCTTCGCCGGCATCGAGACCGTCTATCAGGATCTGGCGCTGTTCGACAATCTGACGCCGGGACAGAACTTCTTTGCCGGTCGCGAGCTGGCTGGCCCGCAATGGCTTCCGCGCGGCCTGCGATTTCTGCAGCAGCGCCGGATGGACGCCGAGACGCGCGATTTGTTGGCAAACCTGAAGGTTACGTTGCCGCGGCTGGATGCCGTCGTCGCCATGATGTCTGGCGGCCAAAGGCAAGCGATAGCCGTAGCCCGCTCGACCGTGTTCGCCCGCAAGGTTGTCATTCTGGATGAGCCGACCGCCGCCCTCGGCCTGCGTGAATCACGCCAGGTGCTCAATCTGGTCGCTGCGCTCCGCGACCAGGGCAATGCCGTCATCCTGATCACTCACAACATGGAACACGTCGTCGAGCTCGCCGATCGCGCGGTGGTGCTTCGCCAGGGCCGCAGGGTCGGCGAACTGGTGCCGACCAAGGGCAACAAACAGGAACTGGTTTCCATGATCGTTGGAGCCTGACCCGTTCGAAATTTGGGGACCTTTCCGGTCCGCAAATGCCTGAAGCGTCTCCCGCCGGGAGGCGTCTCAATCCAAGGGAGGAATACAATGCCAATGAACCGAAAACTGTTCGCAGGGCTGGCGATCGCCGTTGCGTTTTCCGTGCCGGCTTCGGCCGCAGACAAGATCAAGGTCGGCCTGATTACGAAATTCCCGGTGCCGTTCTACTCGACCATGGAGGACGCCGCCAAGAAATACGCGGCCGCTCATCCGGAGATCGAACTGGTCACAGGCCAAGGCCAGGCGGCTACCGACATTGAAGGCCAGATCGCTCTGATCGAATCTATGATCACGCAAGGCGTCAAAGGGCTTGCAATCACTCCGGTCGACCCGACGGTCGCGCCGGCGCTCGACAAGGCGGTGGCCGCCGGCATCAAAGTGGTTCTCGTCGACAACAGCATCCCCAACTGGAAAGGCCAGACGGCATTGGTATCGACCAACAATCTCAATGGCGGCAGGATCGCCGGAGAATACCTGAAGACGGTGCTCAAGAGCGGTGACAAGATCGGTATTCTGCAAGGCGTTCCCGGGGTGCCGGCTCTGGATGACCGGGTCACGGGCATGATGGAGGGACTGGGTGACGTCAAGGTCGAGGTCGTCGGCAAAGGTGCAACCAACTGCACGCTGGAACTTGGCACGTCAGTGACCGAAGACATCCTGACCGCCAATCCTGATCTCAAGGCAATCTACGCGGCCTGCGGACCGCCGATCCCTGGAGCTGTCAAGTCGATCAGCAATGCAGGCATTGCCAACGACAACCTCATAGTGGTCGGCTTTGACGCCTGCTGCGGTGAGATCGAAGCGATCAAGTCGGGGGCGGAGGACGCCAGCGTAGCTCAATTTCCCGCAAAAATGGGCGAGCTTGGCATCGACACTGTCGTCAAGGCCATCCGTGGGGAACCCGTCGAGGCTAATGTGGATACCGGCGCCGGACTGGTGACGCTGCAGAACGTCAAGGACTTCGAGTGATCCACCAGCGGTCCGACGGATTGCACCCGCCGGACCACTTCCTGTTGCCGGACTCCAGCTTAGCAAGGGGTAAATTACAGTCATGGACCCCACCATCAAAGTCGTGCGATGCGCCGAGCCCGGCAGACTGGTGTTTGAGGAGCAGCAGGCACCAGGCGCTCCGCCCGAAGGCTGGGCACTGGTCAATGTCGCCTTTGTCGGGATATGCGGAACCGACTACCACATCTTCGAGGGCAGGCATCCTTATCTCGCCTATCCGCGCGTCATGGGCCATGAGGTTTCGGGAACAATCGCGGCAATCGACGCGCCCGTGGACCTGTGGGTTGGAGAGCAAATCCTCGTCAATCCCTATCTTGCCTGCGGACATTGTGCCGCCTGCCGCCAGAGCAAGCCCAACTGCTGCATGTCGATTGAGGTGCTTGGCGTGCACCGTGACGGTGCCATGAGTGAGCAGATTCTCGTGCCGGCGCGGAACTTGATACCAGCGGCCGGCCTGTCACCGGTCGAGGCTGCCACGGTCGAGTTTCTGGCCATCGGTGCCCACGCTGTCCGCAGATCCATGGCGGGGCCGGGCATTCGCACCTTGGTTATCGGCGCCGGGCCGATCGGCCTCGGCACCGCGCTTTTTGCGCGCATCGCGCAACAGAACGTGACCGTCATGGACATCGATAGCGAGCGGCTGACCTTTGCCGCGAGGCAACTGGGTTTCCTGGTGATCGACGGATCGAAGGGATCGATCGCCGAAACGATAGCGGAGCGAACTGCGGGAGCAGCTTTCGACGTCGTCTTCGACGCCACGGGGAACAGCCGTTCGATGCAGTCTGCCTTTGCCTATGTTGCCCATGGCGGCGTCATGGTGATGGTCAGCGTCGTGCCGGACGACATAACTTTCTCAGATCCAGAGTTCCACAAACGGGAAATGATGCTGATCGGCAGTCGCAACGCGACGCGTAGCGATTTCCAGCACGTCATTACCTCGATCCGCGCTGGAAAAATACCAATCGACCAGCTCGTCACCCACCGCACCACCCTGCGCGACAGCCCACGCGACATCGCAATCTGGGCGCAGCAGAAGTCCGGTCTGATCAAGGCCGTTATCGACGTCGCGGGGTCTGGCTGACTTCGGCAACACTATCAAGACATGTCATCGCAGCCCTGGTGCTGCATTGTAGGAGGGGGAGTTGCTCGGTGACGCAAGGCTAAGCGTCGCGCTTGACACGGTATTCGGCGTGGTTTTCCTCAGAGAACAATTGCCCCTGCCGAACTGGCTTGGCGTTTCACTGATTACAGCGGGCGCAGTTCTCGTAGCATACAAAGGGTGAAGCCGTGGAGCGACGATCCTTCCGGCGCAAACGTGCTCCACGCAAAGTCCGCCGGGTATTCGCACCGCTTGAGTATCCGACCTCGCTATTCTATCTGATGCGTGATGTTTGATGCGCACCAAGAAGGGCAACATGAGAACCACACTGGCGATCGATGACGATGTCCTGGTCGCGGCCAAGGCCATCGCCCGGCAGCAGGATCGCAGCCTCGGCGAGGTCATCACCGATCTCGCCCGGCGCTCGCTGCGACGGCCTCAAGCCGGCGGCGAGCGCAACGGGATTCCTCTTCTGTCGCCTCGGCCCGATGCACCTCCTGTCACGCTTGAGACGGTCAACGCCCTGCGAGACGAACTGCCGTGACGTTCCTGCTCGACGTCAACGTGCTGGTCGCGCGGATCGATCCTGGCCACGTCGCCCATGACGACGCGCATGGCTGGTTCGAAGAGACCGGTAACTCCGCATGGGCTACATGTCCCATCACCGAAAACGGCGTCCTGCGCATCGTCAGCAACCAAAGATATCCCAATTCTCCCGGCTCGCCCGCCATCGTTGCGCAAATCATTGCGAAGTTGCGGACCCTGCACGGGCACAGCTTCTGGCCCGACGATGTGAGCCTGGTTGGCTCTGGCGACATCGATCCAGCGAGAATCCTGACCTCGGCACAGGTCACGGAAACGTATCTTCTCGCGCTCGCCAAGGCGCGCGGCGGCCCACTTGCAAGCTTTGACCGCAAGCTGTCGGCGGCGGCCGTGAAGGGCGGGAAGTCTGCACTGCATCTGATTCCCACAAGGTAGAGGCTCTTCGGTGCGTTCTACCTTCGATCTTCTCGGGTTTTTTCGGCAAGAAAATCGCGGCGGTCCAAGGGCAGCTCGGAGAGAGGGTCGAACGCTTCGGCACGTCGAACGACATAGGCAGGTGGTCGAGCGAAGAGGTCAGTTTCCATTCGCGCGCGGCCCGAGAATTCGAACCCCCTGGCCGCGCGCGGCAAGTGCGAGCTTGCGATCGAGGGTGGCCAGCGGCAACTCGGTTTCGATTGCCAGGGCAAGTTAGGCCGGCGTCATAGGCGCTGAGCCCGTGCGACGCCCTAGCGTCAGCACCGCGCCGTCCGACCCGCCGCCCGCGTCCTCCAGCGGCAATCGGCGCAGCCGTGCTATGGCGGTGGCAGCTTCGCCCGCCGCGATGCGGCCACGGCGCTCGGCCATCAGTACGACGTTACGCGCCTCGTGCCAGAATAGGGGAGGGACAGGCGCCCTTGTTCCCGGCAATTGTCGCATCAGGGCGCCGCCGCCTCGCTGTCTTCGTGAGGAGGCAGCCGCCATGGAAAGGTCGACAACGAAAAGCATCAGACGATGATCGCCATCAAGCGCGGCGCCCTTCATCGCGCCAGGCCCGAATTTCGTCGTGCGTCACGGGCTTGGCGCGGGCCCGGGCAGCGCCGATCTCTTCGATCACGGCCTCGACATCGTTGCGCCGTTGAATCCGCGACAGTTTGGCGATGGGATAGTTGCCGCGCGAAATAATCACCTCCTCGCCGGCTTCGACCCTTGAAAGCAGTTCCGAGAGATGCGTCTTGGCCTCGCCAACTTTCACCTTGATGGTCATTCCCTGTCCTTGCACGCGTCGAGGCCAACGTGGCGAGCCGTGTTCTTGCCGCTGAGCTGAGTGTGGATTACCCACAAGCGCTCTTGTACGAGACAATGGGCGCAATCCTGACGGTTGGTCAAGTCACTGCCGACCCCTCGCACGCCGCAAGGCGGGCCGTCTCTCGATAAGGCGAAATCGTTCTGGAGGAACGGGCGTCCGATCGTGCGCAGTGTCCGATTTTGCTGACGGAAGCTTGCGCAACTTGTCGCGGTCAGCGCACTCATCTTCTCCCTTGGGCGTTCGCGCTTGGACGCGCAGCGCCGACACTCCTCGCCGTCTCTGTTGCCATAAGACGACGACCTGATCACGCGATCCTGTCACCCCTCTCTCGGTAAGGGAAAGATTCCCCAGGCCCGCGGCCCATCAGGACGGTTCGACCTTGCCCCAATTGCCCTTTCAGCTGAAACGATTGGGGCGGAACGTTGCAAGCATGGGATGCGGATTGCCTGAGGCGATTTCTCTGGCGAGCAATTCGCCGCCGATCAATCCAAGCGTGGCGCCGCTATGGCTGAAGGCGACGTGAAGCCCGGCGACGGTCTCGACGGTGCCAAGCACAGGCTCGCCGTCGCCGGGGATGGGCTTCGGGCCAACTGCATAGGCAGCGAGCTGGAGCCGCGGATGACCCTCGAGCACTGCACTAGCCTCGTCGAGCAGTCCTTTGACGGTCTTCTCGTGCACGGCGTAGGTTCCGTCAGAGTTGACCACGACTTCTTCCTCCGACCACGCCGAATCCAAAACAAGCGCGCCATCTGGCGTCGGGCGCACCGCCACGCGCGGCGTATTCAGCACGGCACGGAGCTCGGTCTTGATCGGCTTGGTCCTCAAGAGAAGTGAAATTGGTGTAGCGTCGGGGATATGTACTCCGACCTCCGCAAGCATGACAGGCGTCGCTGGCCCAGCGCAAAGAAGCACTGCATCCGCCTTTAATGGCACACCGTCGGCAGTGACGACGCCACGCGCACGACCACCTGTGGCATCTATCCGCACGCGTCCAGCGTCCTGAACAAGCTTGCCGCTGCAGGAGCGGAACTCATTGAGCAGCAGACTGATCAAAGAGGGCAGGTCAACCCATCCTTCACCAGGATTGAAGATGGCGCCCTGCCGGGTGATTGCGCTGGCGTTGACACCGGGCGTTACTGCGCCGACTTCGGCAGGGCCGAGCAGAAGCGCGTCATAACCAATATCCTGCTCCAGCTGGCAGATGGACGCGATCTGGTTCGCCTCATCATCCGCATCCCAGGTGAGGCCGCCGTCAAAGCGAAGCCACGACGCCGTTTCCGGCCTTGTGGCGGCCAGGGTCCGATAACGGTCGATGCCTGCAAGCCTCAAGCGGTGGTAAGCAGTGTCCGCACGTCGCGCTGAGTTCAGCCAGGAAAGTGAACGGCCGGATGCACCGTTGGCCGGTGCGCCGTCGTTGACAACCGTTACATCAAAGCCAAGACGAGCGAGGTGCAGCGCGGAAGAGATGCCGAAGATGCCCGCGCCGATAACAACGACATGGCGCGGCTTTGGGGATGCAATCATGGAAAAATCCTTCTTCGCAGAAGACGGGCTGGGGGTTGTTGGATGGCTGCAGAGTGCTGCGGAACTAGTAATCCGTGAGCTTCTTCATGTAGCGCCGGCCCTCAAGCATTGGCCGGCCGCGCAGACCGGCCAGCTCGTAGGCAAAACGCCATAGAGTGTCGAAGAAGACCACGGGCACGAGATAAGGTTTGATGTGTTCGGACATACCGCTGAGGTCGAGTTCCGTTCCATCGAGCACCAGGATGTTTTCCCGGCTGCCGTACTTGAAAAGGAAATCGCGGGCGCGTTCGGAAAGGCTCCGCGTTTCGTCCAAACCCAGCAAGACCACGAAGCAAGCGTCCCGATCCACCACCTCAAAAGGACCGTGGAAAAACTCGTTAGCGTGTATGGCTTGCGAGTCGTACCACTGCATCTCCATCAATACGCAGATGGCGTACGAATAGGCCGCGCCATAGCTTGCACCGCTGGCCAGTGTGTAGATCGTATTGCACGGCGCGAAACGGGGTACGAAGGTCTTAAACCGGTCGGCATAGGTGCGGTGCGCACGTTCGATCGCCGGCTGAAGATGACTCAGACTCCTCAGCAGATCGGCGGTTAGCCCGGCATTTTCCCGAGCATCGATCAAGCCGGCGAGCAATATGTAGAGCACGCCGTAATTGCTGCGGGCTGCATCAATCGGTTCGCCCGTCGTGTAGGAGGCCTGGTACGCCACAGGGTGGTCGACGGCGCGCGCGAGGGGCGATACCTGGTCAAGTGTCATGCCGATTGTCGTTGCGCCTCGAATTCTTGCGTGATTGGCCGCTCGGACGGTCTCCTTGGTGGTTCCGGTCTGCGAGCAAAGAACAACGAGTGTGTCAGGTCCCAACCGTCGCGGATCTCGGCATACGAACTCATCCGCGTTGTAGATGTCGCAGGCGAATGTGCCGCTGCGACGATCGATGAAGTATTTGCCTGCCATCATGATCGAGAGCGAGCCGCCGCACGCCACGAGGAATAGATGCGCAAAGTGCTTCCCCGCCATAGCGGCCAGGGCTCGTTCAACGTCGGCGGGGAGGGCGAAAATCATGAGGTTCTCTTCTCGGTGACAGAGCTTGGGCCGGCGCACAATTGACAAATGGCAGGTCATTGTGCGAACGTTCTCACGTCCTTTAAACTGAAAGTCCTGCGATGGTCAAGATTGCCGCGATGGGCGACAACGTGGTCGATTGCTATCTCGCTCGCGGCGAGATGTATCCTGGCGGAAATTGCCTCAATCTATCGGTGTATGTGAGCCGCTTCGGCGGGCAATCTGCCTATGTTGGATCAATCGGCAAAGACCGGGCCGGGGACTTGATCGACGCCGTACTCAAGTCCGAGCGCGTGGACGTCACCCGATTGCGACGCCTCGAGGGGGCGACCGCTTACTGCCTCATAGGTCACCGCAACGCCGATCGGATTTTCCTGGATTTCGATCTCGGGGTGTCGATGTTCACGCCGACGCAAGAAGATCTGGATTTTCTCTCAGGCTTTCAGGCCGTCCACATCGGCCAGTCCAGCGGGTTAGACCCGTGGGTTGCCGCGGTGTCGGGTAAGTCACTGTTGTCTTACGATTTTTCCACGCGGCGCGAACGGGAACATCGACGCGAGATCGGGCCTTATTGCTATCTGGCTTCCGTTTCGGGTGACGGCCTCGACGACAAGGAATTGACTGCAATCGCAGCCGAACTGCTTGCATATGGTTCAAAGTGGGTCCTGGTGACTCGCGGTCGAGCTGGCGCCGCACTCTACCGAGACTCGACCTCCTACAGCACCCCGGCGCGACTGGTCGAAACCGTCGACACGCTGGGCGCGGGCGACACCTTCATCGCCAGAACGTTAGTCGGCTTGCTCAGGGAAGAGGCGCCTGAAGCCACTCTCGATCGTGCGGCGGAGGCAGCAGCCGCTACGTGCCAGTACTACGGGGCGATTGGCCACGCGACAGCGATCGACATAGGGACAATGACGCCAGAGATCCTCCGCGGAGCGGGGCACGTTCGAGGCGGGAAAGCCATCTAGCTGCGTAATTCCACGGAACAATTGACGCGAGAAATAGACAATGCTAGGGAAAGTGATAACGTTCTCATTCATCCACGCAGCGCCGCCCAGAGCGTTTGACGGATGAGACGTCGAGTGGGACCGCAGGCCGACTTCGGCCAATCGTAAGAGGAGAAGACATGCAAACGATTTCGAACAGGCGCCAACTGGTGAAATCCGGTCTGGCGCTGACGATCGCGCTGGTGACAGGACTTGGCACGCTGGCCGCACCAACGCAGGCAAAAGCGGCCAACAACCCCTACAACCTCATCGACCCGACGGTGATCAGCGTCGGAACCATGGGCGATGCGAAACCCTATGTCTTCACCGACGCCAACGGCAACTTCACCGGCTTCGACGCTGAACTCTTCCGCGACGTGGCGCGCCGGCTCGGGTTCAAGGAGGAGCAGGTCGTTTTCACCGGCCAGGAATTCTCGGCGCTGCTGCCGTCTGTCGCCAACGGCCGCTTCGACGTCGCTGTCGCCGCTATTGGCACGACCGCGGAGCGCAAGAAGACCGTCGATTTTGGCGACGGCTATCTCGCCGGCTACCTGTCGATCATTTCGGCTGATCCGGCTCTGACGAGCAATGAGAGCACCGCCGGAAAGCGCATCGGCGTGATCCAGGGAACGCTCCAGGAAATCTATGCCGAGAAGAACCTGAAGGGCGACATCGTCAAATTCCCCGACAACAACACTGCGGTGGCGGCGCTGAACAACGGGACGATCGATGGCCATTTCACCGACTATGAGTCGGCCAAGCAGTATGTGGAGCGCTACAAGAACCTTAAGATAACAATGAATGTGCCGTCCTTCGACGCGCCTGCCGGGTTCGTGGTCAAAAAAGGCAACGACGCTTTCCGAGAAGCGCTCAACAAGGCCCTGCGCGAGGCCATGGACGATGGCACCTGGAAACGGCTTCACGAGAAATGGTTCCCGGGTACCCCGATGCCGGATCAATATCTGCCAAAGAAGTAAATTCGCGCGTATTCGTTATCGTTTCCGGCCGGGCCCGTGAGCAACGGTGCCCGGCCGAGTTATAGATGGACTTGATATGAGCTGGTTCGACAACTTCGCCCGCAGCTTTCTTGATTTCCAGGCGATGGCAGAAGTTCTGCCGAACATGGTGATGGTCGGCCTCAAGAACACCCTGATCCTGGCCCTTGCCTCGACGTTTTTCGGGACGCTGATCGGTATCGTACTCGCCGTGATGGGGATTTCCGAGAACCAGCCGCTGAAAATCCTTGCGCGGGTCTATACCGATATCTTTCGCGGGCTCCCGGCCATTGTCACGATTCTGATCATTGGCCAGGGCTTCGCGCGGTTGGGCCGAGAGCTGTTCGGTCCATCGCCTTATCCGCTGGGCATTCTGGCACTCAGCCTGATTGCGGGCGCCTATATCGGGGAGATTTTCCGCGCCGGCATTCAAAGCGTCGAGCGTGGTCAGATCGACGCGACCCGCACTCTTGGTATGACGTATGGCCAAGGCATGCGCCTGGTGGTGATTCCGCAAGGCATCCGCCGCGTCCTGCCTGCACTGGTCAACCAGTTCATCGGCAACGTCAAAGACTCCAGCCTGGTCTATTTCCTTGGCCTGCTCGCTTCCGAACGCGAACTGTTCCGCGTCGGCCAGGACCAGGCCGTGCTGACCGGCAATCTGTCACCGCTGTTGCTGGCCGGCGTGTTCTATCTCGTGATCACGGTCCCGCTAACCCACCTCGTCAACTATATCGACACGCGCATGCGCGTCGGCAAACGTATCACCGCCGTGCACAGCGGCCTCAAGGAAGTCGCCGAGCTTGCCGAAGCGATCGTGCCGGGCGCAGCGACGTTGCCTGCAGCAGCGCCCACACGCTTCAAGGGCGGCGGCATCGAGGTGAAGAATATCGACATGGCTTACGGCGTCGTCCAGGTGCTTCATGACGTCAGTCTGAAGGTGCAGCCCGGGACGGTCACCTGCCTCATCGGTCCGTCCGGCTCGGGCAAGTCGACCTTGCTGCGTTGCCTCAATCGCCTCGTAGAGTGTCGAGCCGGTGACATTCTGCTCGACGGCGAAAGCATCTACAAACACACCCCTGACCAACTCCGGCGGCGCGTCGGCATGGTTTTCCAGCAGTTCAATCTGTTCCCCGACCGCAGCGCGCTCGCCAACATCACCCTGGCTCTGCGCAAGGTGAAACGCATGTCGCGCGAGGAGGCTGAGGGCGCGGCCTTGGCGAGGCTGCATGAAGTCGGACTGCTGGAGCGCAAGGATCACCGGCCAGCCAATCTCTCGGGCGGGCAACAGCAGCGGGTGGCCATCGCGCGTGCGCTCGCCCTCGAGCCCGAAATCATGCTGTTCGACGAAGTCACCAGCGCGCTCGATCCTGAATTGGTCAAGGGTGTCCTCAATTTGATGGCCGATCTCGGTCGCGGCGGGATGACGATGGTGGTCGTCACACACGAGATGAACTTTGCCCGCAAAGTCGCGAACCAGGTCGTGTTCATGGACGAGGGGCGGATCATCGAGGCAGGACGGCCTGAGGACCTTTTCGACAATCCGCAGAGTCCACGTCTTCGGCGCTTTCTGTCAGAGGTACTGTGATTGCAATGGTGTGCGCAACCGCGGGGGTTGCAGTGTTCGGCCTTGCGGGGCGGGCTTAACTGCCGCTAGGTCGCCGTCACAACGCGCGCCTTGGCGGCGGAGTTTGCCGAGTGACTGAAAGATTGTCGAAAAACGCAACCATCATAGAGGTCGCTCGCCGCGCCGGGGTGAGTTCCGCCACGGCGGGGCGTGTACTTGGTGACTATGGCTACAGCAGCCCCGAGGTCCAGGAGAAGGTGCGTGCCGCTGCAGCTGAGCTGGGCTATCGCCCCAATCGCCTGGCCAAAGGTCTGATCACCGGTAAGACGCAGACTATCGGAGTTGTGGTTGGCGACATCGAAAGCCCGTTCTACGCGAGCGTGCTGCGCGGAATAGGGGATATGGCGCGCCGTGGCGGCTTCGGGGTTATCGTTACGAATAGTGACGAAAATGCCGAACTCGAGCGAGAGGCGGTGCAGCTGCTGCTGGAAAAGCAGGTCGACGGTTTGATTGTCTCATCGACTTTCGGGGACGAAGCGGATCATCTTCGTGAGGCAGTCGCAGCCCGCTGTCCCGTCGTGCAGTTCGACCGCATGGTTGCGGGCCTGGAAACCGATTCAGTCGTGGTCGACAATGTTTCCGTAACGCGTAGCAGCATCGCGGCGATGATCGGCGCCGGACACAGCCGCATTGGAATTCTGGCGGAGCTCGGGCCGGGCCAACGGGATGATGTTGGCTCGTTTGTGGCAAACGCCGATCTCTCCAGCGCTGATATTCGCTATCATCATCCAAGCTGGCAAAGGCTATTAGGTTACCTCGAAGCCCATCGCGCCGCGGGCATTACGCCGGATCCGCAGTTGATCCGCCGCGTGGCGATCTATTCCAGCGAGGCGGCCCGCAAGGAGGCACTCGATCTGCTGACAATGCGCAATGCGCCGTCCGCCCTGTTTACCGCCGATGGCGTGATGTCGACAGGCGTTCTGGAGGCGACATCGGCACTGAAGCTTGCGATCCCAGGAGACCTTTCGCTGCTTTGCTTCGACGATCTCGACTGGATGCAATTCGTGGCCCAGGGTATCACAGCCATCGCACAGCCGGCGCATTTGATCGGAGCGGCGGCGGCGGAGCTTCTCTTGAGAAGGCTAGGGGAGGGCACGTTGCCTTTCGAGCACCGTGTGCTGGCGGCCCGGTTGGTGGAGCGTAACTCAATTGCGGTCCATCGCAACCGCCAGGCCGTCTGATCTTCGGCCGCGACGGTCCGGCTGGAGCTGAATTGCAGCGCCTCTACGCCGGGGTCGATGCCATGCAGGGAGATTGTACTGTCTTGTCGCCTTCGCGTACCTATAGTAGCACCGGCCGGTGCGGATCGGCTCGGCTGAATGACAGCCCAGGCGGACTGCTGGCCACGACTACTACTGCTTACGATGCCCCGGCGTGAGCTGCGCAAGAGAACGGGTGAGAACATCCGGGTTCCCGTTGCGGATCTCGATGTCATTCTTGGGCCGGATAGCGCCGCGCACAAGTCTGGCGCCGAGATAGCGGAACGGCTCTGGAGGCAATGCCAGCCGCCGGCCGATCCCGACGAGACCGCTGGCGCTCCACCGATCCTTGCGCTCGAGCACCAGACTGGCCAGGAGGCGGCGACGCGGCCGCCGATCGCGTCTGTGCAATGCCGGTTCCGTTGAAGCCCATGCCATAAAAGATGTTGGGATGACCCCGCAGATGATCGAAGACGGGAACATGCTCGAGCACGAGCTAAGGCAATCTTAGCTATGCCTCAGATTCCTGTCGGATCCGCCAACAATTCGCAAAAGTTCGGGGTTCCAGTAGGGCGACCGCCAGAAGGGAGCGGGAATCTCGCCTACGAAGTTGGCGCATTTCGCTCCGTGCCGAGCAAAGGCGGCGCCCTCTCCACTATGGCGCGCAAGTACATCGTCGTCTGGAAAAAAGGCGACGACGGGACGTGGGCCTGCATCGGGACATCTGGAATTTAGGTGCGGCCCAATTGGAATCTCGCGCGGCAGCGTTCAAGCCGTTTCCTTGAACGGCAGAGCATCGCGCGCCAAACTTCGCCGCTGCAAGGAGCGTACCGATGGGTCACCAAGAACGGGTGCTGCCGCTAACTGCGCGGTTTGGCCTTCGGTTCTGGCGAGCTTTCCGACGGGTTTGCAGTCAATTTTTTCGCAGATGGCCGATCTTTTACCCACAGAGACTTTTTTCTTGCCAGCATATCGTCGCGATCGCCTTCAGCGGTAGCTCGGCTATGCATCGCAGCAATGGCATAGTCGGCCCTATTCGTTCGATAGTCTTCCTTCTGCACCTTCATCGTTTGCTCCCAATTTACTGCCCCTCTTTGGTCAGGACCAACCGGGCAATTAACTGCCGGTGCATCACGCGAGTCAATCGATTAAAGATGCACTCCGCGGTCGCGCCTACATGTCGTTATGCTTGCGCGAGAAGGCTGGAGCCGCGGGCCGGTTAGGCTGGAGATTCTCAAGCTCCGAAGGAATTGCATCTAAAAATCCAAGCGTTCGAGGCGGCTATTTCGCCGTGAGGAAGACCGCTAAATTAATTGCGCCAGCGCTGCTTGAATTCATCGACAAACCATCGTTCCACGTCATCGCGCACTGGAGTGCTATTCCGGAATTTCAGGTGACCAGGAGACTTCTGCTCAAGCCACGAAAAGACGTCGGAAAAATTTGGATTCTCAGGCGCATGAGGAAGTCCGCGCAGCTCGGCCCATTTCGTACAGAAATAGCGAACGGCCTGTTCTGCCTCATCCATGGTCATGAGGGATGATTACACGCGATCCCACGAACGCAAGTACCTTGCTACACGGCTTCTAATTATCGGCAACGACTGTGAAGTAGGCCACGACAGCTAATCCCCCAGAGACTGGGAGCCAATCGAGAGCAGCATGGAGACCGGCCTTGTAGGCGCTCGGACGGCGACCTCTCGACGCCGGCTCGCGTCTCCCGCCGCGGGCAACATCGCCGTCGAGGCCTTCCAGGGCGAGAGCCAGTTGGTCGGGTTCGGGGCCCTCTCTCGCTTTCACCCTGCAGATGCCATGTTTCTGCAGCTTGATCTGGCTTTAGCAGCCTTCCGCCCTTAGGGATCGCACCATTCGCATCACGACGGGATCGTACGCGATTTTTTCGGATCTGCTGTAGTTCATTGTAAAGAGCGCCGCACGGTCATTGCAGATCGCAATGACGCGTACATAGCGGATTTCCCCGTCCCTGAGGCCGGAATAACTGGCCCACGTCGGCTTAACGCGCCGATAGGTCACTTTCCAGCCCGCCTGTTCGTCCTCGACAATTCGATGCTCTATCTCGGCGCGGAAACTGGCCTTTCCGAGCCTTGCCCCCCAAACAGCAAGAAAGGCCTCGTCTTTGCCCTGAAAAGCTGCCCCCTGATCGGAACGCTGAGTTAGAACAAAGCCAGGGGGCACATCGAATACAAAGCCAAACTGCTTGATGCCGAAGGGCTGCCACTCTTGCGCACAAAGAAGCGTGGTGGAAAATAACAACGAGACGAAGCTAAGCAGCAACCGGAACATGGCGTTTAATTAGGGTCGAGTAATATACCGTCTATACCCTGCCGGCTTCAGGTCGCACTTTTTTGCCAGGCGACCCAGGGCAAGCTGTCGCAGTCGTAGACACCGGCGGTGTTCACCCTTCCCAAAGTCTTTCGCAGTCTTTCGCGGATATGGGCTGGGCAGTTAAGCCTGTCAATCGGCGCCGACCTTTGACCGCTGATCGGTGTCCAATATTTTGCACGCCGAAACACACACTACCTGAGATACTCGCCATCGAATCCGGCCACCATTTCGACCAGCTTCTTCCGGTTGATCACTTCTACATGGCCTGACTTGAAAGAGACGAGATCGGATGGCCTGACTTGAAAGAGACGAGATCGGCCTTACGGAGCTCCCTTAACGTTCGGTTGACGTGAACCGCGGTCATTCCGAGGATGTCGGCTAGTTCATGCTGGGCAAGGAGACACGCATATCTTCCACGGGCCGACAGCCCAACCATGGAGAGCCTCTCCTCCAACTCGAGCAGGGAATGGGCGGTGCGCCTCATCGCGTTCCGCCGCCCGTATTTATGAGATGTTCGGCAAGGATGGCGTTCAGGCGCGCCAGGGAGCAGGCGATCTTCGTCCCGATTTGGCCTTCCGACAGGATGGCCTCGGCCAGTTCTTTACTGGAAATTTCAAAAACAGCGAGTTCGGTTATGGACGCCAGCCACGCAAGACGGGGTCCGTCCAAGCCACGGAAACCGAAAGGCGGGTTGGCCCACTGTCCTCGTCTGTTCGAATGAGGTAAACTGCCGTTAACCTAGAGTGTTCAGGGGCGGTCAAGTCTCCGGGTAAGGCCGGCTAACAGGCTCCGAAACGCCAAACACTTTGCGACGCAGTAGTACGGCTTGGTTGTGCAACGCAAGGCTGATCCGATTTCGTCCCGCGGTGCGGTATGTGACAATCAGAGATCAAGAAAAACGTCGCCTTGGGGGCGGCTGCAGCACGCCAGGACGTAGCCTGCCGATTTGTCTTCCGATGTCAGCCCACCCAAGTCATCCATGACAACTTCGCCGGACAGCTTGGCGATCCGGCACGTCCCGCAAATTCCTTGCTGGCAAGCGGTGGGGACGTAAACGCCACATTGGCGCGCAGCTTCCAGCAGGGTCTCTCCGGTCGCGCAGTGATGCATAGTGCCTGAGCGGGCGAAGCGGACCGAAGACGAAACCTTTGAATCCGATACCGAGGGCGAAACGTTGCCGCCTCCGAAGCTCTCCTCATGATACTGCGAAGGGGCGAGGCCGATCGCGCCGAGGCAGCCGCGCGCTGCCTTCATGTAGGATTCCGGCCCACAGGCAAAAACCGTGCGGCTGTGGAGATCGGGAACCAAGGTCAGGAGCATCTCACTGTTAATTCGCCCGGTTGGACCTGTCCATACCTGGTCTTTCTGACTGCAAATGCAAGTCACTTGAACATTGGGAAAGCGAGCGGCAAGTGCGTCCAGTTCGAGCCGAAAGATTATGTCGTCCGGCGTTCTCGCACTGTGAATGAAGCGGATATCCTGGTCGGCTGCGCGGTCGGTAAATGCGCGCAGCATCGACATGACGGGAGTTATCCCGCTGCCACCCGAAAGGAAAAGGGACTTTCCGTGCGGCAGATCGTCGAGATTGAACGAGCCGAGCGGCCCTTCGATCTCGATCCCATCACCCGGCTTCAAATTGTCATGGAGCCAATTCGAAACGAGCCCGCCCGGCGTCCGTTTCACGGTGATCTGCAGGTCGAGCGGCCGCGTCGGTGGTGACGAAACAGAGTAGGAGCGCGTCACCGCGGCCCCCTCGATGCTCAGGTGCACCACAACATATTGGCCAGCGCTGAAGCAGAACATCCGATCTGAAGCGGCTGTGAGAACGAATGTTTTCACATCGTGCGTTTCGTCGATCACGCGCCGGCAGAGCACAAGTTGCGGGGTGGTCTGTGCCCACTGCCGGTGAAGCCTTGTTGAGGCGAAGCCGAGGGTTCCTAAGGCCGCGTGTGCGTTCATCATTCAACTCGGGTTTGAAGTCGAGCCAAGATGTCACTTAAAAACGCGCTGAACAGCCGCGCAATCCTACCTTTATGATCGGCAATTTCGATTAAACTTCCAGTGACATTACGGCGACCTGGAGAGCTCGGATGCCTTTGCGAATAATGGGTTCGTGTTTGCGGCGAGCAAGTATCGCGGTGTGGACTGGCTGGTGCAGCGTCGGCGCTCCCTCGACGAGGAACGATGGGAGCTCGGCAGTGAACCTGCGCGCATCGTCGCTGCGCATGTAGCAGGTGCCGCCCGTTCGCCGCAGCATGATCTCTGCCAGAGTTTCCGATCCCGTTGAAAGCCGGCAGATCGCCAACTGGGCCAGCAGCTCTGCGTGCGTCTTTTCGAGCACGGCGGTGTAGCCCGGACGAATGTAGGTTTCAGGGTCGACGTCGGACAGCGTTCTGGCAGCCGTCGAAACCATCACATATTCCTCGACCATCAGATGTTCGTAGGCGATCTCAGGCAGGTAACGAGGCGCATAAAGCACGGCGATATCCAGATTTCCCATGCTTAGATCGCTGACCATCTGGTTCGAATAATCCGACTCGACATGGATCGAGGATTTGGGAAGCGCCTGGCACAGTGTCTCGACCCATCCCGGCAGGACCGAACGAGTCATGCCCACTTGTGCGGCGATGCGCAACGTGCCCTCGAAACGATTGAACGCTCGCACGTCGTGGCGAGCTTGCGACCACGTCGACAGCAGGGATCTGGCGTAGGCTTCGAACCGCCGCCCTGCGGCTGTCGGCTCAGCACCGGCACGCCCGCGCTGAAAGAGCTCCGACCCGATCGCACTCTCCAGATTCTTGATGCGGGTGCTGATCGTCGACTGGGTCAATCCCAACCGATCGGCCGTGCGATTGAAGTTTCGCGACTCGATGATGTCGAGAAAGGTTTCGATGTGATCTAGCTGCACGGGACACCCCGATCGAAAAAGTCGATCATATTGCGCAGGATCATAAGCTTGATCAAACAATACTCAAGGCGGAAGCTGCACGCGGTGAAATCGGCCGGCAGATCGACCAGGCTGAAGCTACGGAGCTGATCAACGTGTTCATAGTCGACTGCGATTGTCACAATTACTGGTCAAGCGCGACCGTATTGGAGCCTTACCTTTCCGGCCTATGGAAGGACATGTTCGTCGAAGGCGAGAAGACAGGTCCCGTTGGCGCCTTCCCGCATGGCCATCGTCCCTGGTTTCATCCGCAGGACTTCTCCCGCAAGGACGTCCGTCCGAAAACAGAAGCCGACAACTATCTCATCATGAAGGAGAAGCACCTCGACAAGTACAAGGTCGATGTGGCGATCCTGACCGGCGACGAGCCGATCGAGGCTTCCACCCTCGCTAATCCCTATTATGCCAGCGCCCTAGTCAGCGCCTACAATGACTACCAGATCGACCAGTGGCTTCCGAAGGACGATCGCTTCATGGGCTCGATCATCATCGCGCCACAGGATCCGAAGCTCGCGGCCGCCGAGATACGTCGCCTGGGCAGTCATCCCCGCATGGTTCAGGTTCTTGCCTCGCAAGGCTCCGTCAAGCCCTATGGCGATCCGCTTTACCATCCGATCTATGAGGCTTGCGCCGAGGTGGGGCTACCCTTTGCCATTCATCTGGGCGGCCATGGCGGCGTGAATTCGACCGCGATTGCTCCGGCCCCGACGACATTCTTCTGGGAGACCCATGCCATCCTGCACATGTCGGCGATTTCGCATGTCGCAAGCATGATTGCGCATGGCGTCTTCGAAAAATGGCCGGACCTCTACTTCGTCGTCATCGAGTGCGGCGTCGCCTGGGTGCCGTCGGTACTGTGGCGCCTTGACGCCGATTACAAAGCCCTACGCAAAGAGACGCCATGGCTGAAGATGCTGCCGTCGGAATACTGCCGGCGCAACATCCGCTTTTCCACGCAGCCGCTGGAGCAGCCCGCAAATATCCAGCATCTCTGGTCCACTCTCGAGGCGATGGACGGCGAAAATACGCTGATGTTTGCCTCTGACTATCCGCATTGGGATTACGACGATGCCAACACGCTGCAAATCCCTCCTGCCTGGAAGAGCAAGATCATGGGGTTGAATGCGCTGGAGGTCTACAAGCGCATCCCCCGCGCGCAAGCGGCGAATGCCGCCTGAGGAGGCAGACGATGCCCGAGAAAACATACATCTGCAGAGTCGACGAGATCGAAACCGGATCTCCCTTCATCGCCAAGATCCGCAGCCTTTCGGTCGGGGTTTTTCGCATCGGAGATTCGTTCCACGCGCTGCTGAATGTTTGTCCGCACCGTGGCGCTCCGCTTTGCGAGGGGCCGCAATGCGGAACAACTGCACCGGTCGAAGAGGCGCAATTCATCTATCACCGCGAAAACGAGATCGTGCGCTGCGCCTGGCATGGCTGGGAATTCGACATCAAATCAGGCGCGGCCCTGGTCGATCCGTCCGTTCGCGCGCGCACATTTCCAGTCACCGTCGAGGCGGGCAGCATCTATGTGACGGCCTGATCGAGGTGCGGATTTGAGCAGTCAGAAGAAAGGATAATCGCGGCTGACGAGCAGATTTCTTCACAGGGTGCGTGACGAACAATAACGCGGAAAATCCGCAATGGGAGAGTCAAATGTCAGAATCTGAATACAAGCTTGGTATCGCTCAAACCCTGATTGGCCGCGGCAAGATTTCCCGTCGCGACTTCATTCATCTTGGGCTAGCCGCTGGGCTGACTGTCACCGCTGCAGACAAGCTCTTCGTCAGTACGGCCCGGGCCGAACCGCTGCAGGGCGGCTTCGCCAAGCTCGGCATGGCACATGGCGCAACGACGGATTCGATCGATCCGGCCGGTTACCTGGACACCTTCACACAGACAGCGTTCTCGGGCTCGATGTCCAACAGCCTTACCGAGGTCGATGCGAAAGGCAACGTCCAACCGGACCTTGCCGAGAGCTTTGAATCGTCTGATGGCGCCAAAACCTGGGTCTTCAAGCTGCGCAAGGGCGCAACCTTCCACAACGGCAAGAATGTGACGGCGGACGACGTCGTGACTTCGCTGCGCTATCATATGGGCGACGAAACTAAGTCGGCGGCGAAGCCGCTGCTTGAGCCCGTCGCCAGCATCAAGGCGGATGGCTCCGAAACGGTTGTCTTCACGCTGAAAAGCGGCAACGCCGATTTCCCCTACATCATGAGTGACTACCATCTGGTCATCATGCCGGCCAAGGACGGCAAGGCGGATTGGGGATCGGGCGTTCGCACCGGCGCTTTCGTGCTTGAGAATTTCCAGCCCGGCGTTTCGGCCAAACTCAAGCGCAATCCGAACTACTTCAAGAACGGCAAACCCTATCTCGACGAGGTGGAGTTCATCGCCATCACCGATCTCGCCGCTCGCATGGCCGCGTTATCGACAGGGGAGGTGGACTATATTGGCCGCGCCGACCTCAAGACTCTCGGCATGTTGAAACGCAACCCCAAGGTGGAGATCGTCGAGGTCACCGGCTATGGCCACTATACCTTGCCGATGAATGTCACGATGGCGCCGTTCGATAATCCGGACGTCCGAATGGCTTTGAAATGGGCGATCAACCGTCAGGAGATCGTCGACAAGATCTTTCTCGGCCACGCCACTGTGGCCAACGACAACCCGATCGCGCCGGCGATCAAATTCGCCACGAACCCGCAGCCGCAACACAGTTTCGATCCGGAGAAGGCCAAGCATTATCTGAAAAAGGCTGGAATGGAGAAACTGAAGGTGGACCTCTCGGTCGCCGATGCCGCTTTTGCAGGCGCGGTGGATGCGGCTGCGCTGATCCGCGAGACGGCAGCCCAGTGCGGCATCGACGTGAACGTGGTGCGCGAGGCCGAGGACGCCTATTGGGACAATGTCTGGCTCAAGAAACCCTGGTGCGCTTCCTATTGGAGCGGTCGGGCGACGGCGGACTGGATGTTCACGCAAGCCTTCGCCGCGGAATCCAGCTGGAACGAGTCGTTCTGGAAGAATCCCCGCTTCAACGAGTTGCTTGTCCAGGCGCGCGCCGAGACGGACGAGGCCAAGCGGGCGGCAATGTATGCCGAGATGCAGCAACTGACGCATGATGATGGCGGCAGCATCGTGCTGGTCTTCAATAATTTCGTCAGCGCCAAATCCAATAAGCTCGCACATGGCGAAGTGGCGCCGAACTGGGAGAACGATGGATTGAAGATGGCCGAACGCTGGTGGATCGCCACTGCGTGAGAGTGCGGGCCGGACCCGCGATGGTCACTGGGCTCCGGCTTGCAGCCGCGTGCCCTGCCGGCAGGGCAGCGACGGCAACAGGAAACGCGTCCAAATGAACCCCGTCGCAAGAACGGTCCTGCAGCGCCTTGGCCTCGGCCTCGTCACACTGTTCATCGTCTCCATCATTATCTTCTCTGCGATTGCAATGCTGCCGGGCGACTTCGCCAAGGCGATGCTCGGACAATCCGCAACACCCGAAACGGTCGCCGCCTTCCAGCGAGAAATTGGCATCGACCGTCCGCCTGTCGAGCGCTACTTCGTCTGGGTCGGGCAGATGCTCCACGGTGATTTCGGCTCTTCCTTCGCGAGCCGCACCGGATATCGGCGCACCGTCGCCGAGATCATCGCGCCGCGCCTCTATAATACGATGTTCCTCGCATCGATGACTGCGCTGATCGCAGTTCCGCTGGCCCTGGGACTGGGCATCCTCGCTGCGCTCTACCGCAATGGCTGGTTCGACCGGCTGGTGAACGCAGTGACGCTGACAACCATTTCGTTCCCGGAGTTTTTCGTCGCCTATATGCTTGCCTACCTGGTCATCTCGCGCGACACATTCATCGGATCCGAGTTCGCACAATCCCTGCCGCACTGGCTCGCAGTGTCACTGAACTGGATACTCAACGCAGTTCCCAAATTCCCGACATTGTCCAACGTGAACGACCAGACGCCGTTCTGGGACCACGTCTGGAAAGTAGCCTTGCCGGCGACCACGCTTACGCTGGTCATCGTGGCACACATGATGCGCATGACACGAGCGGCGATCATCAACATGCTCGCAAGCCCCTATATCGACATGGCGCGTCTCAAGGGAATGTCGCCCATGGCGATCGTGCTCAGGCATGCCTTGCCCAACGCATGGGCTCCGATCGTCACGGTGGTGGCGTTCAATCTTGCTTATCTCGTCGTCGGAGTGGTCGTGGTCGAAGTGGTGTTCGTCTATCCCGGCATCGGTCAGCTGATGGTCGACGCGGTCAAATCAAGGGATGTTCCGGTTGTCCAGGCTTGCGCCCTGATTTTCGCGGCGACCTATATCCTCCTCAATCTGACAGCCGACATCATTTCCATCGCCACCAATCCCAGGCTCTTGCATCCACGATGACCAGCTACGAGCCCATCGCTCAGGTTCACAGGCTGAGGCGCTCGCGCGCCACCCGGGTCAAAACGGCACTGAAGAAGGCACCGTTCAGTGCCTGGTTCGGCATGCTCGTGATCATCGGCTATGTCATCGTTGCGGTCTTCGCGCACTGGATCGCCCCATACGGCGAAACGCAGGTCTTCAGCGAAGCCTTCGCACCGTGGAGCCAAGAGTTCAAATTGGGAACCGACCAGCTCGGCCGCGATATGCTCACGCGCTTGATTTACGGTGCGCGCAACACCATCGGTATCGCCATCGCGACCACACTGCTGTCCTTCGCGGTTGGCGTCTCGCTCGGCCTTCTCGCTGCATTGTATAGGGGATGGCTCGACCAGATACTATCGCGTGCGGTGGACGTGTTGATGTCGATCCCAAGCCTGATCTTCGCCCTGGTGCTGCTCTCGATCTTTGGCTCGTCGATCACCAGCCTGATAATCATCATTGCGCTGCTCGATTCTACCCGTGTCTTTCGGCTCGCACGCGCCGTCGGGCTTAATGTGGCAGTGATGGAATATGTGGAAGTGGCGCGATTGCGCGGCGAAGGCCCGAAATGGATCATCGCCAAGGAAATCCTTCCCAACGTGATGCCGCCGCTGGTCGCGGAGTTCGGCCTGCGATTTTGCTTCGTATTTCTCACAATCGCGGCACTGTCCTTCCTGGGCGTCGGTATTCAGCCGCCGACCGCCGATTGGGGATCGATGGTGCGTGAGAATGCGACCCTGATCACCTACGGCGATGTCACGCCGCTGCTGCCGGCCGGCGCGATTGCCCTCCTCACGGTCTCCGTGAATTTCGTCGTGGACTGGTTCCTGCACGCAACAAGCGGGTTGCGCGATGAAAGGTAGCGATCCGGCCTCGCGCGAAAAAGGCAAGGATCTGCTTCAGATCCGCAATCTGCATGTGGAGGGTTTCTCGGACGAGCGATGGCATCCCATCGTCCGCGGGGTCGATCTGGCGCTGAAGCGGGGGGAGGTTCTTGGCTTGATCGGCGAGTCAGGCGCCGGCAAATCCACCATTGGCCTCGCCGCGATGGGTTACGCCAAGCCGGGCTGCCGTATTACTCAGGGCTCGATCCTGTTCGACGGGATCGATCTTCTGGCACTAAGCGAAACAGGGCGGCGTCGCCTCAGAGGCTCCCGTATCGCCTATGTTGCGCAAAGCGCCGCAGCCTCTTTCAATCCGGCCCACCGACTCCTCGATCAGACTGTCGAAACTGTGGTGGCGCATGGGATTGCCAGTCGAGAGAAAGCGAACCGCAGTGCGGTCGATCTTTATCGTCGTCTTCAGCTTCCAGATCCGGAGACCATCGGCTTTCGCTATCCACATCAGGTATCCGGCGGACAGTTGCAACGGGCAATGACCGCGATGGCGATGGCTTGCCGCCCGGACCTCATCGTTTTCGATGAGCCAACGACGGCGCTCGATGTGACGACACAGGTCGAAGTTCTCGCCTCCATTCGCAACATCGTGGAGGAATTCAACACCGCTGCAATCTATGTGACGCATGATCTGGCGGTGGTGGCGCAAATGGCGGACCGAATCATGGTTTTGCGCCATGGACAAACCGTGGAGGAGGCAGAAACGCGCCAGATGCTCGCCTCGCCCAGGCAGGAATATACCAAAACGCTCTGGGCCGTACGCAAGCTCGCCAAGCCCGAAGTTCCGGCCGATGAATATCTGCTTACGATAGACAACGTCACGGCGGCCTACGGCCGGGCGGTTAAGGTGCTCCAGGATGTCTCCATCAAAGTTCCACGTGGAAGAACAGTGGCTGTGGTCGGCGAATCCGGTTCCGGGAAATCGACGCTCGCTCGGGTTGTTACCGGCCTGCTGCCCCCGCTTTCGGGGTCGATTTCCTTTGCCGGCCAGGCCCTTTCCAAGACCCTGAAGACGCGCACAAAAGAGATCCTGCGCCGCATACAGATGATTTATCAAATGCCCGACAACGCGCTAAATCCGCGCCAGACGGTCGAAGAAGTCATAGCTCGGCCGCTTGAATTCTATCTTGGCCTCAAGGGTGCGCAGCGGGATCGGCGGATCGGCGAACTCATGCACATGGTCGAGATGAGCGACACTTATCTTGACCGTCTGCCGGCCGAACTGTCGGGGGGCCAGAAGCAGCGCGTTTGCATCGCCCGAGCGTTGGCCGCCGATCCGGAACTCATCATCTGCGACGAAATCACGTCCGCGCTCGACCAGATTGTGCAGGAAGAAATCCTGAAGCTCTTAATGCGGCTTCAGCGCGAGCTCGGCATGAGCTACATTTTCATCACCCATGACATTGCCACCGTGCGAGCGATCGCCGACGAAATTGTGGTCATGCACCAGGGTAAAGTCGTTGAGCAGGGATTGAAGAGCGAAATTCTCACGCCCCCGCATGCCCCGTATACCGAGCGGCTTTTGTCCTCCGTGCCCGAAATGGATCCGGACTGGCTGACAAGGCTGCTTGCCAGCCGGAGGATGTGATCGTCGGCCAGAGTGTTCTTCCATATCGCCACGGTTTACAGTCTCGCAGTAGGCGCTCGGCGAAACCGCGCTCGATCGCAAACGGACAGCGCGCATCGCCCCGTCCATACGAGGATAGGCGCCCTTTGCCGTCCCTCGGTTTTCTGAGAGCATGATGGAGTACGCGCAATCCGGGAGCCGATATTCTATGCCAACAGAAATCGATGCTAGTGAAGCGCGCCGGTGGTTTGCCGAAGACCTGCGTGTCGCATCACCCGTCTTGCACAACCCTGCGGTCATCGAGGCCTTCGCAAAGGTTCCGCGCGAACAGTATCTTGGCGACGGGCCATGGCGTATCCATTCGAGATTGCAAATCGGGGCGGTCCATACCAGCCCTTCAGCCGCACTTCATGAGATTTATCACGACGTTCTGGTCTTGCTTGACGAAAAACGCGGACTAAACAGCGGCTTGCCGTCGCTTTGGGCATTGGTTTTCGACCATCTGAACATCGCTCCCGGCCAGACTGTCCTTCAGGTGGGCGTCGGTGTCGGCTATTTCACCGCCATCCTCGCTGAACTGACGGGTTCAGAAGGACGCGTGATTGGCTATGAGATCGACGAAGAACTAGCTCGGCGCGCGCAAAGCAACCTTGCTCATTATGCCCATGTCGAAGTGGTGTCCGGTGATGCAACGCAGGCGGTTGATCTGCCAGACCTCGATGTCGTGATCGCTTTTGCCGGAGTGACGCACGTGCCGGAACGGTGGCTTTCAAATTTGTCCGATGCTGGCCGGATGGCATTGCCGTTCACAGGTGAAGACCGACGAGGTTTCATGATGCTTCTGGAAAGGGCTGGCGATACGTTTCCCGTGCGATCACTGGTGCCATGCGGGTTTTACCCCTGCAGCGGAGCCCGGCGCAGTGACGAAGAAAAGGCCTTGATGGTCGCCCTCAAGGCTGCGCGAGGCAAGGTCACCCGTCTCGCCCAATATCACCGAGGGCGACCAAAAAATGGCCTCGAGAACGCTTGGTTGGTGACCGACACATACTGGATTTCGAAAGCCTAGAGATCGATGTCGATCTCGCGTGTCGCCGTAGTAGCGTGCGGCACGGCGTTCCACGAAGGATCTATACCAGCGGGCGCAGTCCGGAACTCATTGCGTCCCGAATTTCCCCGATCCGCGCGTGGGGATTGCAGCCGCGGTCCTGGCCGGCTGCAGCGCAGGCTTTCTCTTGTCCGACGATTGACTAGACCTATCCCGTACAGCGCGATCTGCCGCCGAGACATCTCCGACCAGCGACGCAAGTTCAGTCTCATCGAGCGTCTCGGTCTCGAGCAGCCTGCGTGCCGCCCTTTCCAGCACCTCGCGCCGCTCGGTGAGCAGGCTGACGGTTCGTTCGAACGCGGCCTCCACAATGTCGCGCACTTCCGCGTCGATGGCATCGGCGGCGGCTTCGCCATAATCGTGCTCGCGCGGTCCGCCGGCGAGCGGGTTGGGGCTCAGGAAGGAGCGTGGGTCCTTTTCCAGCGCCACGTGCCCGAGTTTTGCCGACATGCCGTAACGCGTCACCATAGCGCGCGCTATGTCGGTTACCTTGGCGAGATCATCGGCGGCTCCGGTGGACAGATGGCCGAATACGATCCATTCGGCCGCCCTGCCGCCGAGCAGCACTGCCATCTTGTTGTCCAGCTCCTCGCGTGTCATCAGGAAGCGGTCCTCGGTCGGACGCTGGATAGTGTAGCCGAGCGCGCCGACGCCGCGTGGTATGATCGACACCTTGTGCACCGGGTCGACGCCAGGCAGCGCCATGGCTACCAGCGCATGACCCATTTCATGGTAAGCGACGATCTCGCGCTCCTTCGGGTTCAGGAGCCGATTGCGCTTCTCAAGTCCCGCGACGATGCGCTCCACCGCATTGTTGAAATCGTCCATCGTTACAGCATCCGCCTTGCGGCGCGTGGCGAGCAACGTCGCCTCGTTCACGAGATTTGCCAGGTCAGCACCGGTGAAACCGGGCGTCAGCGCCGCCACTTTTTCCGCATCGACATCCGTCGCCAGCTTGGCCTTGCTCATGTGAACCTGCAGGATCTT
Source organism: Mesorhizobium sp. WSM4830 (assembly GCF_055811495.1). Lineage (NCBI taxonomy): Bacteria > Pseudomonadati > Pseudomonadota > Alphaproteobacteria > Hyphomicrobiales > Phyllobacteriaceae > Mesorhizobium > Mesorhizobium sp. WSM4830. The sequence goes on from NZ_JBVVQI010000003.1 coordinate 57,668, forward strand.
GATGCGACCCTGCTTGTCGGGCCGGTCGACCAATACCTGGCGGTCGAAACGGCCGGCGCGCAGAAGTGCCGGGTCAAGGATTTCAGGACGGTTCGTCGCCGCCAGCAGCACGACGCCGATCTGTGGATCGAAACCGTCGAGTTCGACCAGAAGCTGGTTGAGCGTCTGCTCCTTTTCGTCGTGGCCGCCGACCGTGGTCCCGCGGGCGCGGCCAAGCGCGTCGAGCTCGTCAATGAATATGATGGCGGGAGCCTTGGACCGTGCCTGCTCGAAAAGATCGCGCACGCGCGCGGCCCCGACCCCCACGAACATCTCGACGAACTCCGAACCGGAGATCGAGAAGAACGGAACCTTGGCTTCGCCCGCGACGGCCTTGGCGAGCAGGGTCTTGCCCGTGCCCGGCGGTCCGACCAGCAGCACGCCTTTGGGCATGCGTCCTCCGAGGCGGCCGTATTCGCCCGGGTTCTTGAGAAAATCCACAATCTCCTGCAGCTCGGCCTTGGCCTCGTCGACCCCCGCCACATCGTCGAACGTCACCCCGGTATTGGCTTCGACATAGATTCTGGCCTTGCTTCTGCCAATTTGCATCAAACCGCCGACGCCGCCGTTCATGCGTCTTAGAAGCAGCATCCACAGGCCAAAGAAGACGAGCACCGGCACAACCCAGGAGAGCAGGTCGCTCAGCAAGGTGCTTTCGACCTGGCCAGTCACCGTGACACCGTGTTCCTGCAGGTCACGGGCGAGGTTCGGCTCGACGCGTGTGGTGATGAACAGCGGCCTGCCGTCCTGCGGCTCCTTGAAGCGGCCCTGGATGAAGCGGTCCGAAACCTGCACCTCGGCGATTTTGCCGGCGTTCAGCAAGGTCTCGAACTGACTGTACGGTATCTGGGCGACGTGCTGCGTCGTGGCATAGATGTACTGGACAACAATCACGCCCACGAACGCCGCGATCCAGTACCAGATATTGAACTGCGTCTTTCTGTTGCTCATGTCCATGGCGGCCTCCACAGGAAACCGGATATAGGTCGCCCAGCCCGCGCGGCATCGGTGTAGGCAGGGTCCGGCGCAAAAAAGTGGAGGCCCAGACCAGCCAGCGACGATAATGGTCAGTCATTGTCCTTTCCTGTGCGGCATGCCTGGCGAACCCTTCATGCCGTTTTCCTCCGCCGGATAGACCCCCTTCAGAACTTCGTTGAAATGGCGGCTGACGGCCGCATTGCACTCGCAGGCGAGCGAGCGCAGTCCTTCTGGACTGCGTACCGCAAGCCGGGAGCGCCGGGTTTCGATGACGCCGCGCTGCCGCAGGTCGCGAATGACCCGGCTCAGATAGGAGCGGCCTACTCCCAGCATTGTTGCAAGCTGTTCCTGTGTCACCGCAAGGTTTTCGGCTCCCGTCCGTTCTGTCGCGGCCAGCAGCCATCTTGCCGTGCGCTGTTCGATCGAATGCGCTGCGCTGCAGGCGACGGATTGGAATACTTGCGCCATCAGGCAATCAGCATAGCGGGCAAACAGGTGACGCAATGTCAAGGAACGCAATTTGGCCTCCTCGAGATGGTGCAGGTCGATCCTGAAGAATGAACCGCCAAGTTGAACTTCGGCCCGTGCATAGGCCGGAAGTCTGCCTTGGCTGACGATGCCGCCGACCGCTCCTTCACGTCCGATGAGCGCAGTCTCGATCGCTCGCCCGTCGCTCAGCACGACGCGGTAGGAGACCAGGGCCGATCCGCGCGGGAAGTAGGCGTAACGGACTGCATCGCCTGGCTCGTGCAGCAAGGTCCCGGCGGACGCCGACCATTGTTCGAGCCTCCGTTGCAGGATCTCCCAGTCGTCGGCTCTGAGAGCCCGAAGCAGGTTGTTTCCGATCGGGTCTGATCGTCTTCGAGGGTTCTCCATCGCACTCCTCTTCCCAAATGGCGGCATTTACAACGACCGGCGCGGCGAAATGTTCACAAGTGCGCAGACGAGGCGGGCGCCGCTATCTACAAATTGCACAGGGGCGCTGATCCAGGCCTCACCGAGCGCGAGCCGCGGGTGCATCGGCTTCCAGGCAGACCGACAGCTGCTCAGGGAAGAAAAATGCCGGCGACTGGATTCCGTGGCGTGGCGCCTCGTGCACGCCGAAAACTGCAACTCCCTGCAGCAAGGCGTAAACATGAGCGTCAGTCATCGGTCCAATCCAGGGGCCAACGGCCTGCTTCGCCTGTATGTCGCCGGCGATGCGCCGGGCGCCCGTCGGGCGCTGGAAAGCCGTCGGAGGATAGTAGAGGAGTTGGCCGGCGGTATCGAAATCCAGGTCGTCGACGTCCTCGCGCATCCTGAAGAGGCGGAAAGGGCCGGCATTCTAGCGACGCCGACGCTCTCGGATGAGTCAACCACCCCTCCACGCCGGCTGATTGGCGACATCAGCAACATCGCTCAGGTTCTCGACTATTTCGGTTATCGCAGGAAGGACAGTGGCCATGACCACAGCTGAAGAGATCCTCATCGATCCCGTGCTCGAACGGGTCAGGACCGGTATCGAGGCTTTCGACGATCTTGTGATGGGCGGCCTGCCGCGCGGGCGCACCACCATCGTCGGTGGCACGCCCGGGAGTGGCAAGACTGTATTTGCAACGCAGTTTCTGGCCCACGGCATCACCATGCTCGACGAGCCCGGCGTCTTCGTCACGTTCGAGGAATCGCCGGTCGAGATCGAGGTCAACATGGCCAGCTTCGGCTGGGACATCCGCCGTTGGCGGGAGATCAACAAGCTGGTCTTCGTCGACGCCAGCCCGCGTGACCACGACCAGATGATTATCGGCAATTTCGATTTGTCAGGCTTGCTGACGCGTGTCTTGCACGCTGCGCGAAACGCCGCGGCGAAGCGCATCGTGCTGGATTCCGTGACCCAGCTCTTCGACCACTTCGTGGCGGAGCAGACGTCGGTGCGTCGGGAGCTCCTTCGCATCGCGACAGCGCTAAAGAGGGAAGGTTTGACGGTGCTGATGACCGCCGAACGCAACAGCGAGTATGGCGAGATCTCCCGCCATCGGATCGAGGAGTTCGTTGCCGACAACGTCGTGATCCTACGCAATGCGCTCGAGCGCGAGCGGCGCAGACGCACGATCGAAGTTCTCAAGATGCGGGGCAGCCGCCACGTCGAGGGCGAGGTGCCGATCACCCTTGTGGTGAAGCAAGGCATAGTGGCGGTGCCATTGTCTTCATTGCGGCTCGAGCAGCAATCCAGCACGAAGCGGGTGACTAGCGGCAATCGGGAACTCGACATGATGTGTGGCGGTGGATTCTTCCGCGACAGCATCACCCTCGTCAGCGGTGCGACGGGGACCGGAAAGACGCTGCTGGTGACAAACTTTCTGGCAGGCGGCGCGGCGGCTGGCGAACGTGCCTTGCTGGTAGGCTACGAAGAGAGCCGCGGCCAGCTGTTTCGCAATGCGCGCGGCTGGGGCGTCGATTTCGAGGCTATGGAGGCGGATGGGCGGCTGAAGGTCGTTTGCATTTACCCGGAAGCGCAGAACTTGCCGGACCACCTGTTGATGATCCGCGAACTCGTTGAGGAGTTCAAACCTGACCGGATCGCCATTGACAGCCTGTCGGCATTGGAACGGATCGCGCCAGAGACCGGTTTCCGGGAATTCCTGATCAGTCTCACTTCCTTCATCAAGAAACACGAGATCGCTGGCCTTTGCACAGCCACCAACAAGTCGCTCGTCGGCGGCCAGAGTGCCAGCGAACAACATATTTCAACCCTCACGGACTCGATCATCCTGTTGCGGTACATCCAGGAAGGAGATTTCATGCATCGCGGGATCATGGTGCTGAAAATGCGCGGCAGCGAGCATGACAAGCAGATTCGACGCTTCACAATCGACGGCGCTGGCATGCATCTCGGTCAGCCCTTCCACGGCGCACCCGACGTGTTCGGCGAGTCCTCCGCGTCCCGGCGTGAGGAGCGTTGAGATGGCGCGCGGCGCAGCCGAAATCTCCGACCAATACGGCGACGCAAGTCTGACGGGCATCAGCCAGCTCGACTTTCGACGGCTGATCGAAACCACAGCCGACGGGGTTCTGGTCGTCGATCTGTCGGGAACGGTGCTTTATGCAAATCCGGCGGCGGCCACCATTTTCGGCTATCCGGCTGCCGATCTCGTCCACATTCCTCTCGGACGGCCAGTCATGTCGGGTGAAACCAGGGAGATCACCGTCCACAGACCCATTCGAGCACCAGCCCAAGTGGAAATGCGGACGGTTGAGCTTAGCTGGGACGGTAGGCCGGCACTTCTGGCCAGTCTTCGCGACGTCTCCGCGCAACGCGCGCAGCAGGAGCGTCGACGTCAATCGCAAAAGCTCGAAGCGATCGGCCGGCTCGCTGCCGGGATCGTTCACGACATCAACAATCTGCTCGCGGTGTTCGAATCGGGGCTGCGACTGCTTCAGAAGCAGCTGCGCGAAGATCCTGCCAATCCGAACACGGCGATGCTGATCGAAGAGTTGCTCAAACGAACGCAAAACGGCGGTGCGCTGACGCAGCAATTGCTCGCGTTCTCTCGCGGACAGTCGCTGTATCCGGAGACAATCGACCTGAATGGACGTATCGAATCCGTCACGATGCTGCTGGAGCGGACGCTGGGGAACGAGATCAGCATCAGGCTTGAGCTGGATCCGGCACTTGGCCCCGTCGTTGTCGATGCCAATCAGCTCGACGTCGCCATCCTGAACCTGGCTGTGAATGCCAAGGACGCGATGGCCGGCCGGGGCACGCTGGCGATCGAGACCAGCGATACTCCCGGCGACATCGAAGACGTGCCCGCTCCGGCTGCCTCTTTTGTTCGGGTCACGGTCAGCGATACGGGGTGCGGGATGAGCAAGGAGGTCCTGGCCTACGTGTTTGAGCCGTTCTTTACGACCAAGGCCGATGGCCGGGGAACCGGACTTGGGCTTAGCCAGGTTTACGGCTTCATCAAGCAGTCCGGGGGGCATGTTAGGATCGAGAGTGCGGTCGGCGAGGGAACAAGCGTTCATCTCTTTCTTCCCCGCTCGCCAAGCACAGGAAATGACGAGGTGCAAATGCAGGCCGAGATCCGGCTCAACACACGTCGGTGAAAAAGCGGCCTATGTTTCGGCTGCCGATTTGCCTGGCCGCAACGCCTACAACGGCAGACCGCATCCGTGGCGTTTGAGAAAAAGCGGGCCCGGAGATCCGGGCCCGCCAGAGATGCTGGTCAGGCCGTTGAAAGCGGACGGTCGCCGAAGAACCAGAGGCTTCCGGCAGCCAAGGCCGCCACGATGACACCCACGACCACATGTACCCACATAGCCGTTGCCAGGGCCGAAAAACCGAGGGCCCAGGGCGAGATCAGCGTCCACAGCCCAACCACCAGGTTTGCCCATTCCTCATAGGCATGGAAAGCAACCAGCGCACCCACGGCGATCAGGGCAATCGCCGCGCCGGCGATCCAGGCGTTCCAGGCCGCGTAGGTTTCAGCCGCAAACCCGAGATACCAAGGCGACAGTACCAGCGCTATGCCGGCGATCACATTGACTATATCGATCACCGGACGTTTTTCAGTTTTCAGCCATTTCTCCATTGTTCATCCTCCTTTCCTGACATTGGTCAGTGTACCGCCCTCCGAGCGAAGGCGGGTGCGGCGGCTAAGGATTGCCCTTCGCCACCGCGAAGCTTTCTTCGTTGGCCGGGCCGAACCCGGCCATCGCGCGCAACCGTACCGGCCAGAACGAAGGGCTTGACCTCGTCGGGCTGGAAGCGGTTGCCGGCGATCTCGCGCAGGGCAAGTTCGACGGGCGCCGTCACTTCCTCGGTCAGGCGAGGCTCAGCACCCCGGCTGAGCGCACGAGCCCGTCCCGCCGCGGCGACGGCCAGTGCGAAACGGTTCGGCACCGTATTTTCACAATCGAACACGATCAGCGGATCCATGACGCCACCTCACATTGCCTTCCGCTTCTGTTCAGGGATGGAAACGGCCAGGTTCGCTGCCGTAGCTGACTCCAGCGCGAGCAGGGCCAGTTCCACTTCGTCGAGCCGTGTCGGACGCGCGTTTTCAGGCATCCCCTCGGCTGTCGCGAGATCGACCAGATACTCGTTCCAGGCCCAGTTGCGCAGGATGGCGCGCTTCTCGTCGGCTGTCAGAAGAGGATCGACGACCACGTCCATCGGCGATGCATAAAGCGCCTCCGGGTCCGTCAGCGCCGGTCCATAATGTGGCGCCTGCGAAACCCCGCCGTGGCTGCTCTGCAGCAAGGCCAACTTGAGGCGGTTCCAGACAACGTCTTCGCCGGCCTGCAGCCGCTTTTCCGCATCGCAAGATTCGACACTGGACTCTTCGGCCCCCGGGCTTCCTTGAACCGTATAGGCAAGCCCCTGGCGTTCGGCATAGTCGATGGCCGCCTGAGCCGTCGGAAAATCGAGCTCCACCTGGGTCAGCGTGTCACCGCTTGCGGTGTAGCCCATCAGCGGTTCGATGACCGGCGCAGTACGCCGCTCGAACACCAGCCGCCAGCCTTTCGGCCGCGCACGGCCCGAGGTCATGACCGAGCGGCAAGGTTTGTAGATCCGCGCGACCGCATCGCGGGGGAACTCGGATCTGCCGAACGACGGCGCTCGCCCGCGGTTGTCGTTTGCCGGTTCGAGATTTTCTACGACTGGTGTGACTTCTCTTTCCTGCATCATTCATCCCTCCCATTTTGGCGAAGGATGCGCCCGAGGCGGCGGCCTGCCGCCTCCGGCTTGCTCCATGCGTCAGTGGGTGATCGGGATGCGCTTCACCTTCGACTGCGCGTTCGGGTTCTTCGGCAGCGTCAGGGTCAGGACGCCATTGGCAAAGGACGCCTTGACCTTGTCGTCCTCGACCTCGTAGCCGAGGGGTATGCGCCGCTCGAAGCGACCGTAGAAGCGCTCGGAGTAGCCCTTCTCGTCGGTCTCCGACCGCTTTTCGCCACGCAGGGTCAGCACGTCTTCGTCGAGCAGGACTTCGATGTCCTTCTCTTCCATACCGGGGACCTCGGCGGTGACACGAAGCTCATTATCCGACTCCGAAATCTCCACCTTCGGCCAGCCGCTATCGAAAGGCGAAATCTGCCCCATAGTAGGCAAGCGCGTCTCGAAGCTCCTCAACATATCGTCAAAGAGCCTGTTTACCTCGCGGTGAAGCGAAAGGAAGGGATCGCCACCGCTATAGATGCTCGGGGCCTGGTTGTTGTTGCGGCCCCACGGGATAAGGTCACGCATGTTCATCTTCATTCACCTCCATGTTCAACCGCGCGGCACCGGCGAATGCCGGTGCCTGTCGCTTCTGATTCACTCTGACCTCAGGCTGCGTTCTTTTCGGCTTCGATCTGCCGCGGTGCTGTCTTTGCCGTGCTGCCGGCGATGGCGATCCGGCGCGGTTTCATCTCTTCGGGAAGCTCGCGCTTGAGATCGATGTTCAGCAGCCCGTTGTCCAGGCTGGCGCCGACGACCTTCACATGGTCGGCCAGTTCGAACTGACGCTCGAAGGCGCGCCCGGCAATGCCGCGATAGAGATACTGGCCGTTATCGTCGCCAGGTTGCGACCCGCTCACAACCAGCAGGTTAGGCTGATGAGTGATGGTCAGCTGATCCTGCGGGAAGCCGGCGACCGCCATGGTGATGCGATAGGCGTCTTCACCAGTCTTGGCGATGTCATAAGGCGGCCAATTGTCTATCGCAGTGACACGGCTCGCGTTTTCCAGCATGTTGAAAATGCGGTCGAAGCCGATGCTGGACCGGAACAGGGGGGTAAAATCGAGGTTTGTCCTCATAGCCACATCCTCCTTTGAGCAACATGGATACAAGAAGCGCCAAGAGCGCCTTGACACCTCCTGGACTTACGCCGGCCCCATCTGGCGACCGGCGATTAGTTATTTATAACAGTGCGTTACGCGTTCAAGAGGGGCCATGGAAAAATTTTCAGGCGTGATCCAGACGTGTAGACGAATGGGCGGGTGAACGCATTCGGCGGTTGCCGCTGGCGAGTTCCTCGCCAGCGGATCGGGCCCCGGGGAGGGGCGGCATTTCGCTCAAAGTCGATCGACCGATGCTGTGAAACCGGCGATCGCGATGCTGTCGACCTCACGACCGCGACCGGCGCCGGGAAGCTTCTCCAATTGATCCAATTGGCGCAACGCGTCCATGATGGCATCGAAGCTGACCGGTTCGGTGACTCCCGGCGGCATGCGCAGCGCCGGCACCGATTCCACCGCACAGGCATCCGATGCCCATGACGAAAGGATCGCACGCTTCTCCTGGACGTCCAGCGTCACGTCGGTCAGCACGTCCTGAGGTCGCTCGAAATGCCGTGCCGGATGGAGCAACCGGTCAAGAAAAACATCAGGGCTCTCGGGCCCGATCGGGGGAAAACTCGTCGACATGGTTCCTTCCATCGATGGTCCTCCGCTTTGAATGGTCTCCTATGTTGACGTCATGTTGGTGGCTCTCGCGATTTCCACCAGCTGACATTTTGGAGAGTTTCGACCAAATTTCAATGGCCACGCAAGGCCACATTCTTCGCCGTTCAGCCCACCATCAACATTTTTTCGAACCGGTGAAACAATCGGCGTGAATGTCAGTTCTTGCGTCTGGGACAAGTCGCGCAGCAGTGCCAGGGCGGTCGGGCAGGAGAACCAATCATGTCTTACATTTCCAGGAAGCGACTGTGCATTGGCCTCGTCGCAGGAATTTTAATGCTCTCGGCTGGCGGCCCTGCTGCGGTTTCGGCACAGGAAATCCCGAACGACTTCAGCGCAATCGTGCGTCAGAAGCTGCCAGCCGTGGTCGCGATCACGACCAGGCAGATCATCCAGGACCAAACGATGCTCGACGATTTTCTCAACCCCTTCGACAGCCGCGGGCCTGCCCAGCCGCAGGTGCGAGAAGCTCTTGGCTCCGGCTTCGTGATCAGTCCCGAGGGCTACATCGTCACCAACAATCATGTCGTGGCCGACTCCACCGAAATCCACGTCGTATTCTCCGACAAGGAGACGTCGCCCGCGCGACTGGTGGGCCGCGATCCAGCAACCGACATCGCGGTGCTGAAGGTCGATCCACGCCCCAACATGACGACCACCGCCTGGGGTGATTCTGACGCAATGCAGCCGGGTGCCTGGACGATCGCGATTGGCAGTCCCTTCGGGCTCGGCGGAACCGTGACCGTCGGCGTTCTTTCCGCCCGATCGCGCGACATCCAGGCCGGCCCTTACGACGATTTCCTCCAGACAGACGCCTCGATCAACAGAGGCAATTCCGGCGGCCCCCTGTTCAACGCGCGCGGCGAAGTAATCGGGGTCAACACGGCTATCGTCTCGCCGTCGGGCGGCAGCATAGGCATCGGTTTCGCCGTGCCGTCCCGAACTGCACGGAGCGTCGCCGATCAGCTGATCCGCACGGGCCGGATCGAGCGCGGTTTTATCGGAGTGCGTCTCCAGGAGGTGACGCCGTCGCTTGCCCAAGCGCTTGGGATATCGAGCACCAAGGGAGCGCTGGTCGCCTCTGTCGAGCCCGGCAGCCCGGCGGAGAAGGCAGGCTTGCAATCGGGCGATGTGATCACCCGGTTCAACGGCCAGGACATCCAGGGCGTCCATGACTTGACGTTGGCGGCAGCAAACGAAAAGCCAGGGTCGAAAGCGACGCTGACAAGGAACCGCGGCGGCTCCCAGCAGGAGGTGGAGCTGACCGTCGGTCAACGCAAGGACGAGGAGGTGCAGACCGGTGCCGTTCCGAGTCCCGAAGCGGGGGACCAACGCCTCGGACTGTCGCTCAGCCCGATTCCGGACGAAGCGCGCCAGCAACTCGGTCTCCAGCCGGGTACCACCGGCGTGTTCATCCAGGAGGTGGCGCCAAATAGCCCCGCCGCCGAGAACGGCCTTCGGCCTGGCGACGTCATCGTCTCGGCCAACAACCGCAACGTGACGCAGCCGTCGGATATCCAGCAAGAGTGGGCGAAATCCCGCCAGCAGAAAAAGCCCATCCTGTTCCGCATCGAAAGGCAAGGACAATCGCTTTTCGTTGCAGTGGCCGCTTCCTGACGCGGCGCTGCGTCAGGCCAGGCGCACAGACGAAGAAATGGCCTTGATGGCCGCCCTCAAGGCTGTGCTGGCAAGATTACCGGTTTCGCGCAGTATCATCGGGGCCGACCAGCGAATGGTCGCGAGAATGCTTGGCTGGTGAGCGGCACATACTGGATTTCGAAAGCCTGGCGATCGATATCAATCTCGCGTGTCGCCGCCGTAGGGTGTGGCACGCATTGAAGGGCGCTCCACGAAGGATCTATACCATTGTTCCAGTCGTGGCCTTCCCTGCAAGAAGTCGGGCAGTCCGCGGAATTCCAGCCAGGTTAGGCAAGTGGCTAGCGCGATGTGGCCGATATGGAGCGGCGCGTCGAATTCGACCTCGCGTTCCACGAAGTCATAGGATTCGATAAGCTTCATCGTCATGCCTGCGCCCAAGGCGGGATAACGCAGATGTTGAGGGCGGCGCTCGTTTTCCCAGCGAATGGAAATGCCTGCATCGCACATGCCGCCGGCGAGCGCCTGGAGGCGCGCAAGGCGGACCATTTGGCCCGCCCTGTCTCGGGGATGAGCCGACGATTGCTTTCGAGATTGTCGAGATAGTCGCAGATTACGCCCGAATCGAAGATCGCATAGCCGTCATCGAGAATGAGAACGGGCACCTTGCCAAGCGGATTGATCGCAAACACATCATCGTTGCGATTGATGGGGCTCGTCTCCTGATGAATGACGCGCAGACGTCCGGCAAGCCCAGCCTCGTGGGCAAAGACCAGAACCTTGCGCGCGTAGGGGGAGTGGGTCTGGTAGATAAGCTTCATGGACCCGTTCTGCGTTGGGTCTGGAACGCGGCCATCTGAGCAGTCCGTGGCCCAGCCGCTCTTCTGCTCAATAGTCCCGGGTCCGGCGCCATCGTCATGCGTCCTTCTCCAGTTCGGCCTCGGTCACGATGATCAGCACCCGGCTCGATCGGTCGAGCGCAAGCTCCTGCGACCGGCCGGAAGCCGCGACGGCTGTGGCGAGACCAGCGAGGCCGGCGGCACCCGACGGGGTTGTACCTGGACCGTTTGCCTCGCGAAGCCGGCTCTTCGCGTCGGCAAGCGCCGCTTCGGACACGGTTATGACCCGAGCGTTGCCTTGGCGGAGTACGTCGAGCGCCGATGCGGCTGCTTCGCCACAGGCGAGCATGTCCGCCGACGTCTTGAGATCGCCGGATATCCGCACCGACCGTCCTTGCGACAGCGCGGCCGCGACGCAGGCTGCGGCCTCTGGTTCTACGACGACGATCATGGCTGGAGGCATCAGCCAGTCCTTCAGCCCAGTCGTCAGGGCGGCGGCAAGTCCACCGACACCGGCCTGCACGAAAAGGTGGGTTGGCCTCAGATGGCCGGTCTCGTCGACCTGGCGACGGATTTCCGCAGCAAGCACGCCATAGCCAGCGACGACATCAGCGACAGCTGGGTCATCCGGGTCGCTCGAGGTGTCGGCAACCAGAATGCCTTCTCCAGCGCGGGCCGCCGCAGAGGCTCGATCCACCGCATCGTCATAGGTGCCGTCGACCCACACGATTTCAGCGCCTTGGGACTCGATACGCCGCACTCGCGCTGCAGGAACGCCCGTGTGGAGGTATATTCTTGCCCTCCCGCCGGCAAACTTCGCCGCCGCCGCAACGGCAAGTCCGTGATTGCCGGCGCTGGCCGTGACTAGCGCCGGCAGCGGCGTCTGGCCCCGCTCTGGATCGAGCAATTCATCGATATCCATCCCGGTAGTGCGAGCGAGAGCGCACAGACCGGCATACGTGCCGCCGAGGGACTTGAAGCTGCCCAGGGCACGGTGGCCCTCGTTCTTGGCAAGCACCTGGGTCACATCCAGGCTCGCAGCCAGGTTTGGCAGGTCGAGCAGCGGTGTCGGTGCATAAAACGGCGACAGGCGCTGTAACAGCGCCGCAATGAGATCGGGGCCAAGGCCCGGCTGTGTGTCTGTGGTCATGAGGCGAAAATTCTATTCCGGAAACGATGCCGCTTGGCGCCTATTGTCGTTGCCCAGCTGCCTGATTTCGTCATAGATGCCTGTCCTCATGACGAAAACTGCCGCCCTCGATCGCTTCGACCATGTGCTGCTGTCGCTGGTTCAGCGCGACAACCAGATCCCGGCGCGGCGTCTCGCCGAGCAGGTCGGGCTTTCCCAGAGCGCGGTCCTGCGCCGCCTGCGCCGGCTGCGAAAGGATGGCGTGATCGCAGCAGACGTTGCCGTCGTTCGTCCGGCGGCCGTAGGCCTGCCGCTGACCGTCCATGTGCTCGTTTCCCTGGAACGGGAGAGCGCTGTCGAGTTGGACGCCTTCATCGGCAAGCTCCGTGGGCGCTCGGAGGTTCGGCAGGCCTGGTATGTCACCGGTGAAACCGATTTCGTGCTTCTCCTGCAATTGCCGGGGATGGAGGCGTACGATGTCTTTGCGCGGGAGGTCTTCCACGCCGATTCAAACGTGAAGGCGTTCCGCACCATCGTGACAATGCGGGAAGTGATCGGCGCAGCGGATGCGCGGCCGCTATCCACTGCCTGAGTTTGCGGCGTGTCGCCAGCAAGCTGATTGGGCCTGCTTTGACCCGGAATTCTCAGTCGAGGGCGCGAACCCGATTGAAGTTCGATACAGGCATCCCGTATCTGCTCACCCGCCGCACCGCGCTAATGGCTGCCGCCAAGATGCTTCGCGAATGTCTGCACCTGGCGCAAATTACTTCCACTCGTGCGTAGAAGAATATCCATGTATGAAACGAGGGGGTGCAGCCCGCTCCCCTATACTGATCGTCCAACGGCGGCATGAATTTCGGAAGGGATATGAGAGCCAACACTTCAGGATCTCCCGGCGATGAGGCGCACTCTACCCGCAGCAGAATCAAAGAGGTCGCGGCCGAGTTCTATGTCCTGCGCGGCCACGATGGTTTCAGCTTCGGCGATATAGCGACGGCGATCGGCACGACCCGCGCCAACATCCATCATCACTTCGGCAACAAGCGTCAGCTGATGGAGGAATTGATCGCCGACTTCGCCGCCAACGCCGAGGCCCGGATCAAGCGCTTCTGGACGACTCCCGATATCCGGTTCTTCGACCGACTCGATATGCAGCTCGAGGATCTGCGCCGTTTCTACGAACGTTTCAACGCTGAGAAGGGAGCCCGCAATATGTGGAGCCCGCTTTCGCGCCTTCGCCACGACCTCCCGGTTCTCGGCGAACCAGCGGAACGTGCCCTGGAGCGCGTCAACCGGGTCTATGATCAGAGCCTGCGTCATGCGGTGGACCAGGCGGTGAAGGACGGAGAGCTTTCCTCCGACACACTCAGCGACGAGCTCGTGCACATGCTGCGCATTACCCTTCTGTCCTGTCCACCGATGACGCAGGACACCGGAAGCTTCGACGAGGTCGCCAGGACCTTCGCAGCGCTCGCCGCGATCATCCGCGCCGCGTGGCAGGATGCGGGAAAGGGCTCGGGTCGAGGCTAGACATCCGGTGGATCAAAGCGAGGGTGAGTTGACAGCCTTTCGCTTTCGAGTTACTTACTTGCAGGTAAGTCAGCCCTTGATGGCGACGAGACGCGTATTAGGGAGGATCACGTGCTGCGCGATGATGCATTCACCCGTTTCGAGGTCAGCCCCTTCACTGGAGCGCTCGGTGCAGAAATTCGTGGGATCGATCTGGTGAGCGCGAGCGAGGATGCTTTCCAGGACGTTCGCCGCGCGCTCTACAAGTATCATGCGCTCGCCGTGCGCGATCAGGAGCTTGACGCCGCCGGCGTCCACAAGGTCGCCCGCCGGTTCGGACCATTTAGCGGTAATCCGGTGCACACGCCGATCGACGGCTTCGACGATATTGTGCGGTTCGTGCGCGAGCCGGACGACACGGGCAAGGTGATCGGCGAGGACTGGCACATGGACCTCGCCTGGCTACCGAAGCCACCGGGCATTACGATCCTCTACGGTGAGGAGGTGCCGCCGGTTGGCGGCGACACCTGCTTCTCCAGCCTCGAGAAGGCATATGACTCGCTTTCGCCGCGACTGGTCGAGATCCTGCAAGGGCTGACGGGCGTCCATAGCGGCCGCGGGGTCTTCGCCATCAACGCAGCCCATAGCCGGCTCGGCGTCAAGGCCGATGTCGAGGCGATCGAGAATGCCGTCGTCGAGCATCCTGTGATCTGTCGCCACCCCGAGACTGGCCGGCGCTATGTCTTCGTCAGCAGCGTGATGACCAATTTTAAGGGGATGACGGAGGAAGAAAGCAAGCCGATGATCGACTTCCTGATGGCGCGGGCTGTCCGGCCCGAATTCAACTGCAGGCTGCGTTGGGAACCGAAGACGCTCGGTATGTGGAACAACCCCCATGTCCTGCACACCGCCATCAACGATTACCCCGGATACCGCCGGGTGATGTACAGAACAACGGTGGAGGGCACCGTTCCACTTGCCGCCAGGGACGGCTGACGCGCAACCGCTTAGGGAGGAGCAATGGCATTTGGTTCCGAGGCGTCTGTCGGCCACAGGGGGGAAGGGGCGGCGGAAGCGGCTGGCGAGACCAAGAGGCGGCGCTTCGCGTTTTCGCCTGCCTACCTCTATGCGACGCCCGTGCACCTCCTGGTGCTTGGGATCATCGTGCTCCCCGCCATCTTCGTCCTGTGGCTGAGTTTCGAAGCCTCGTCATTCGGCCAATCGGCGACCTTCGTTGGGTTTGATAACTATATCCGCGTCCTCACCGATCCCTATTTTTGGCGTTCGGTCTGGAACACGGTCCTCGTCGTCGCTGTGGCGGTTCATATCGAACTGCTGCTCGGCCTTGGCCTGGCCCTGCTCTTCGCCTCCGGGCTTCCCCTCCAGCGCGTCATGCTCGTCGTGGTGCTCGCTCCCTACGCCATCAGCGAGGTGACGGCGGTCGCAATGTGGCGCTTCCTGTTCGATCCGGACGTCGGCCCGATCACGCTGATGCTGCGATACACCGGTCTGCCGACGCTCGACTGGACGTTTATCCCTTCTCACGGCCTCATCCTCGTCGCCCTGCTCACGATCTGGCTGCACCTGCCATTCACATTCATCATCCTGTATGCGGCACGGCTCGCGGTTCCGAAGGAGCTCTACGAGGCTGGGCGCACCGACGGAGCCAATGGGTTCCAGCTCTTCCGCAACATCACGCTGCCGCTTCTGGCGCCAGCGATGCTGATCGCGCTGCTCTTCCGCTACATCTTCGCCTTCCGCCTCTTTTCCGAAGTCTGGCTCCTGACCCAGGGCGGCCCGGCACGCACGACCGAGGTCGTTTCCGTTTATCTTTATCAGGAAGGCTTCCGCTACAACTCGTTCGGCACGGCGGCGGCGACGGCGTGGATGATGGTCGTCATCTCGCTGCTGCTTGCGACTGGCTATGTATGGCGGCTGCGCAAGGAATCCGTGGCCAATGCGTTCTAGGCGTCTCGCCATCGGTGCCGGAAAGATGCTCGCTGTTGCGGCAATCGTCGTCTGGTCACTGCTTCCGATCGGCTTCATTGTGCTCTCGTCGTTCAAACCCGGTCGCGAGATTTTCGCGGTTCCACCGGAGCTCTTCTTCGAACCGACCTTCGAGCACTACGCCTCGCTGTGGCAGCGCTGGCCGGCCTTTTTCGACGGGCTCGTCAACAGCCTGATCATCACCACCGGGGCGACGGCGCTTGCCGTCATGGCAAGTCTGCTCGCCGGTTTCGCCTACTCGCGCTATCGTGGCGTCCGTTTCCTGGAAGGATCGGTGATGTTTCTGATCGGATCGCGGCTGATCCCGCCGATCGTCGTGACGCTGCCACTGTTCCCGGTCGTCAATCGGCTCGGGCTCAATGACACCCATCTGGTGCTGATCCTGCTCTACGCGACCTTCTTCGTCTCGCTCGGCACGCTCCTGATGCGAACGTTCATCGACCAGGTACCGCGCGAACTCGACGAGGCGGCCGTCCTCGACGGCGCGCGGCCGCTGACGATCCTTGTGAAGATCATCTTGCCGCTCGTAGCGCCCGGCATGCTCGCTGTCGCCGTCTTCGTAGTCGTCTTCGCGTGGAACGAGTTTCTGTTCGCCTATATCTTCACCGCCAACCACGCCAAGACCGCGCCTCTGGTCCTTTCGGAGATGATCAGTTCGATCGACGGCGTCGACTGGGGCGTGCTCTTTGCGGCCTCTACCGTCCAATTGCTGCCGGTTCTCGTCTTCGTGGTCCTGATGAACCGGTTTCTCGTCGCCGGATTGACCGCCGGCGCGACCAAGGGGTGACGACGTCACCGAGAAAGGGAGGAAGACAATGCCTTTGCACATGACACGCAGAGCCCTGCTGACGACCGCGATGGCCGTCGGCGCGACGAGCGCCTTGGGTCGGTTGGCCCATGCCCAGGTAAAGACGCTGAACGTGCTTTGCCATCGCGTCCACCAAGCCAACCTGACGACCGGCGCCGCCGGCAATGTCATCAAGCCCTGGGAGGACAAGAACAACGCCCAGATCTCCTGGACGACGCTCGACAGCAATCCGCTCCAGGACCGGCTATTCCGGGAGGCGAGCCTGAGCGAGACCGACTTCAACGTCGGCTATGTCATCGACAACCGCATGACGTCGCAGATCGCCTCGCTGTTCGAGCCGCTAGACGATCTCCGGAAAGCCGAGCCGATCGAGGATTTCGACGATATCGCCGAGGGCCTGCGCCAGTCGATGATCGTCGGCGGCAAGCTCGTCGGCGTTCCGGTGCGCCATGCTACGCAGGGGCTTTTCTACAACGAGGAGCTGCTTCAGGAGGCCGGCATTTCGGCGCCACCGAACACGCTGGAGGAACTGGTCGAGCAGGCGAAGAAGCTGAGCTTCACCTCCAGGTCCGGCACGCCCGTCGTCGGCATGATCCTTGCGAGCGACCTCGCCGTCTTCCCGGTCATGTTCGCCCGCGCCTTCGGCGGCGATTTCATCGACAAGCAGTTCAAGGTGGTCCCCGATCCGGAGGCGATGGAAAAAGGCCTGTCCGTGCTTGCCGACCTCTTCAAGGCCGGCGCGCTCCCCCGCAGCTATGCCACAACGCGCAACGACGACATGGTGACGTGGATGCAGCAGGGGCGCGCTGCCTTCGCGGTGCTGCCTTTCGCCCGCTACGCGCAGCTCAACAACAAGGAACAGTCGACCGCACCGGGAAAGATCAAGGCAATCGAGTTCCCCGGCTCCAAAACCCTCGGCAGCGGTCACGAAATGCATCCGGTCGTCGAATCCTGGGCGATGGCCATTCCCGCCAATTCGACGGACAAGAAGCTCTCCTGGAGCTACATCCGCTTCGTAGCGAGCAAGGCCGCCACACTCGACATGGCGCGCAACGGCAATGGCCCCGTCCGCACCTCGACCTATGCCGAGCCGTCGTTCGCCGGGTCGCTGCCGCAGGCGAAGGTCGAGGCTGCCGCGCTCGCCAAGGCGCGACCGGCCTTCCCGGCTTTTCCCGAAGCCGCTCGCGCTCAGTCGACGTTTCTCGAGGAGGTTCAGCTTGCTGTCCTCGGTCGCAAGAGCCCGAAGGAAGCGGTCGCCGCCATTGTCGATCGCGTCAAGCCGCTGATGCCAGCGTAATCGTATGGGTCACCTCGGCAAGTCGCCTGGTGACATGGAGCGCCGGCCGGTCATCGAGGCTACGTTGGCGCAAGCGCTCGCCCGCCTACAGAAATGGTTCGACAATCCGTCGAAGCGGTTGCCTCCTCCGGTTGCGATCGTCCAGGATTACGACGTGGTATTTGGCCAACGCTACACTGCAGGCATCGTGGCTCGGGAATCCACGCCGGACGATCACCCGTTCCAAAAATCCACGGAGCTGTCGGGCCGCTCTGGGACGCGTTTACCGCATTTCGCGGTCGAGCGCGCCGGCCAGCGGATTTCGAGTCTCGATTTGTGCGATCGCGATCTTCTTCTCCTCTGCGCCGACGAAGCATGGTGTCGGGCCGCTGACGCCGTAAGCCAGCGCTTCGGAATGCCGCTGACCTGCCACGCCTTGGGTGCCAATGGGGAGCTGGTTGACTTGGACCATCGGTGGCCTTCCGCGCTCGGGGTTGAAAGCGGCGGTGCTGTCTTGGTCAGGCCGGACGGCTTTGTCGCATGGCGGTCATCGCACGGTGTGCCTGATCCCGTACAGGTGCTGATCGAAACACTTGACGGGTTTGGTTTCCGTACGCAGGCACACGAACACCATCGGTGAGCGGCGCGGATGCCTCCCGCGTTCCGATGCCCAGGGCGCAGACGGCCAGCGCACGAAGCCTGGCTGCTACGACTTCCTTGCCGATCCCATCGCCTGGAATGGCCGCGATCCTGTGGCTTCGCATCGGTCCGGTCTCCGCTTGTGTCGCTAAACTCCGATGGACCACCGTGGCCTTGGCGGGCCGAATGTCGCCGTTACCGCAAACGGTCAATCAAACCGTTCAGCAGGAGCAGCAACGGCCCAGCGACGACAGCCGCGGCAGCATCGTCCAGCATGATGCCGGCCCCACCCCTTATCTTGTCATGCATGATACGGATGGGCCAAGGCTTGACGACGTCGAAAAACCGGAAAGCAAGGAAGCCTGCTGCCCACCAGAGTGGGTCGAGTGGCAGCATTGAAAGTGTCACGGCGGCGCCGAAGGTCTCATCGATGACGACGATCTGCGGGTCCTCCGTCCCGGTTCGGAAGATAACATGCGATGACGCCCACACGCCGACGGCGAACAGGGCCGCATAGGCAAGCACGGTCAGCCAAGGCGATGTTGGTACCAGAGCCGCGGCAACAGCCACCCCAACCATTGCGCCCGCTGTACCCGGCCATATTGGAGATAATCCCGCGCCAAGAGAGGTCGCGAGCAGGTAGGCAAACTTGGGTGAAAATTTATGCATCGAGTTTTCGGCTGGCTTCCGACGGATGGCAAGCAATCATAGTCACATCGTTCGGGTGCGGCCGCCAGACCGCCGGTCGATTTGCTCCGTCGGCTTGGCGAGCACCTTAATCCGTCGGCCGCATTCGCCAAAAAGAAATCGCTGTTGCGGCGGGTTGAGAACGTTGCTGAGCCAGTTCTCCGTCTGCGTTGACCAAGTCGAACGGTAGCGACGGTGGAACAAACCCGCAAATTGCTGGTAAAGCTCGGTGAAACGACATCATCAGAGGAACCGCCATGATCGCCGGTCTCATGAAAAGTCGCATCGACCCGCTATGGGAGCAGGCCGCTTCTCCCCTGATCGGGATCGGCATGACGCCGAACCAGGTTACGGCCAGCGGGCTCGTGCTCGTCGCTTTGTCCTCGGCGGCCTACGTCTACCACCATTCAAGCCTTGCCTTTGGCCTTTGCCTGGCCTTTGCCTTCACCTTCGATGCGCTGGACGGTGCGGTCGCCCGCCGGACAAACATGAGCACCAAGGCCGGCGGCTATTTCGATGCCGTCGTCGACCGCTATCAGGAATTGGCCGTCTTTGCGGCAATCGGCTGGGTCGCCGATCTGTGGGCGATCGCAATGTTCGCGTTCGCCGGCGGGATACTCACAAGTTATGCCAAGGCGCGGACGGCGCTGGAAATCCCTGTGGAAAACCACGGTTGGCCGGATTTCTTCGAGCGGATGGAACGCCTGGTGTTCATTTGCGTGCTGCTCGCCGCCGACGGAGTCGCTACCGCCATGGGCGCGGCTTCTCCCTGGATTCTGGCGGGTGGGTTCGTGCTGTACGCAGTGCTGGCCAACGCCACAGCGCTGCAACGGATCAGTCGCGCATTAGCGATGCTGAAACGAGCCGACGGGAAGCAGCAGTGAGACCGCTAGAACGCGAGCATCGTATCGACCGCCGTGAGCTTTTCCAACAAAGTCGCGCGTCAGCGCCAGCCCAAGCCGGGGGCGACATGGGTCAGGATCGCCTCGATGACGTGGGCATTGTAGTCGACGCCGAGCTGGTTGGGGACGGTAAGCAGCAGCGTATCGGCCTCGGCGATGGCTTCGTCGCCCTTTAGCTGCTCGATCAGGACGTCCGGTTCGGCGGCATAGGAGCGGCCGAACACCGCGCGTCTGTCTGCCTCGATATAACCGAAATGATCTCCGCTCTGGTTGCCGCCGAAATAGCCCCGGTCGCGATCGTCGACCAGCGCAAAAATGCTCCGGCTCACCGATACCCGCGGCTCGCGCGTGTGTCCGGCCGCCTTCCAGGCCTCACGAAAAGCCCGGATCTGTTCGGCCTGCTGGATGTGAAACGGCTTTCCGCCTTCGTCGAATTTGAGCGTGGAGCTCTGCAGATTCATCCCCAGTTTCGCAGCCCATTCTGCGGTGGCGTTTGTGGCGGCGCCCCACCAGATGCGCTCGCGCAGGCCCTCCGAGTGCGGCTCGACGCGAAGCAGGCCGGGCGGGTTGGGAAACATCGGCCGCGGGTTGGGCTGCGCAAAGCCTTTGCCCAGCAACACTTCGAGCAGCACTCCGGTGTGTCTGCGGGCCATGTCGGCATCGCTCTCCCCCTCTTGCGGGGCGTAGCCGAAGTAGCGCCATCCCTCGATTACTTGCTCCGGCGAGCCGCGGCTGATGCCCAGCTGCAGACGCCCTCCGGCGATTAGATCGGCGGCGCCGGCGTCCTCGGCCATATAGAGCGGGTTCTCGTAACGCATGTCGATCACCGCCGTGCCGATCTCGATTCGGCTGGTCTTCGCCCCAACCGCTGCCAGCAGCGGGAAGGGCGAGGCGAGCTGGCGCGCGAAGTGATGCACGCGGAAATACGCGCCGTCCGCACCCAGCTCCTCGGCCGCGACGGCCAGCTCGACGGACTGCAAAAGCGCATCGGATGCCGTCCGCGTCTGCGATTGCGGCGAGGGCGTCCAGTGCCCGAACGAGAGGAAACCAATCTTCTTCATGAAATAGCCAGCCTAGAGGGAAGACAGGTGCAGACTATGCTTCGGCGCAGAGCAAAGCATCCCGAAATCGATACCGGCGGCCCAGAGGTGAGCGGTCCGTTGTTGATCAGCGATGCCGTCAATGGCGAGCCTGTTGCCGGCGCGAGCGCATCTAGGAAGGTGCCGCGAACGCGAGCACTATCGCGATGAGGATCAACAGCGGCCCCATCCATTTAAAATGGGTTCCAAAGTTGGTCCACCATGCCGACAGTTGGCCGGGGCGAGCTTGAGAGGGGTCCGGGAAAAATCCGAAGCCGACGCCAGCCATCCACAACCCGGCGCAGAACATGATGAACTCGTCGATGTAATCCGCGACCACGCTTCGAAACTTTCGGATTCATGCCGCCGCTACATGTGCCGAATTCGAGCCGATATAGTTACGGATCGTTTCGATGATCCGGTCCTGGTCGGCCTCGCTCAGATAGGGATGCATCGGCAGGCACAGGATGCGCTTCGGCAGCTCTTCCGAAACGACAAGGCCGGTCGGCGTGCGCGGAAAGTCGCGATAGGCAATCTGGCTGTGCAGCGGTTTCACATAATAGATAACCGACGGAATGCCCTTTTCGCCGAGATGTGCCTTGAGCCCGTCGCGTTTCGGCGTTTCGATGGCGTATTGCGCCCAGGCCGAGCGGCCGCCGCCCAGATTGCGCGCTGCCTTGACGATATCGCCGAGACCTTCGGCATAGCGATTAGCGACCGCTTGCCGCGCCACCATCTCGTCCTCGAGGATGGCCAGCTTCTCGATCAGGATCGCCGCCTGCAGGGTATCGAGCCGCGAGTTGATGCCGACGCGGACATTGTCATATTGCGTCTCGCCCTTGCCGTGAAAAGCGAACGAGCGCAGCTGTTCGGCCAGCGCATCGTCATTGGTGAACATCGCGCCGCCGTCACCATAGCAGCCGAGCGGCTTTGCCGGATAGAAGCTGGTCGAGCCGACGGTGCCGAACGAGCCGCACATCTTGCCGTCAGCCGAGCCGCCGGTCGCCTGCGCGGCATCCTCGATAACCATCAGGCCTTCGCGATTGGCGATGGCCATGATCGCCTCGTAATCGGCGGCGAGGCCGAACAGGTCGACGGGAATGATTGCCTTCGGCCTCAGCCGGCCCTCCGCCTTGATCATGGCGATTGCCGCCTCGAGGCTGGCGATGTCGATATTGTAGCTGTCAGCATCGACATCGACGAACACCGGTTCGGCCTTGGTCAGCGCCACCACTTCGGCCGTGGCGGCGAAGGTGAAGCTCGGCACGAACACCGCGTCGCCCGGGCCGATGCCAGCGGCAAACAGCGGCAGCAGCAGCGCATCGGTGCCGTTGGCGCAAGCGACGACATGCTTGGTGCCGATATAGGCGGCGAGCTTGTTTTCGAATTCGGTGACCTGAGGTCCGAGAATATAGCGGCCCTCGTCGACAACCCGGTCGATTGCCGCTTTCAGCCTGTCGCGGATGCGTTCGCGCTGCGCGCCAAGATCGATGAACTGCATGTCGGCCTCAAACCGTTTTAGTCAGATAACCGGCCGCTGGTAGCAGACTTGGCACGGCCGAGAAAGCCGCAGGGCAAAACCCTGAATTGCTCAAGTGTCGCAGCCTGTTACCTCTAATTTCCGATCTGCCCTCTTAAACGCGGGAAATCCGGGCTTCGGCCGGCCTGATACAGGCTTCGCATCCCGCCCGCCAGGCTGGGCGAAACATAAAGTGATCGCCGGTGAGCAGTCCATGGGCTGCGCACCGGCCGGTCAGGCGAGTTCATGCCGCCATGGCGGATTGGCGCCGGCCCGCGATACCGTCACCGCCGCGGCCTTGGCGCCGAGCGTCAGCGCCTTTTGGATGGCGTCTTCGGGTAAACTGGCGATTGCCGTCTTCGAGAGCAGACCCTGTTCGTGCAAGGAGGCAAGAATGCCGGCATTGAATGTGTCGCCGGCGCCGACCGTATCGACCACCTCGACCTTGTCCGGGACGACGGTGACCCGGTGCTGGCTGCTATAACCGACCGCGCCCTCGCTGCCATGGGTGACGACGATCAGCTTCGGACCGCGGTCCAGCCAGTTGCGGACCACGTCCTCATGCGAGCCGGCTTCGCCGAACCAGTTCAGATCCTCGTCCGACAGTTTCACGATGTCGGCCATCGCCATCATGTTGCGGATGCGCCTGAGGTGCTTGGCCTTGTCCGGAATGAAGTTTGGCCGGATGTTGGGGTCGAGCATCATCACGCGGCGCTCATGCTCGCGTCGCATGAACTCCTCATAGGCCGACCCGGCCGGTTCCGAGATCAGGCTGATGGCGCCGAACAGCATGGCCTCGATCTCGCTGCCGAGTTCCGGCAGGTCCTCGATGGTCAGCATGCGTCCGGCGGTGTTCTCGTCGTAGAAGGTGTAGGTCGCCTGGCCGTTCGTGAGGCGCACGAAGGCGAGCGTGGTTGGCCGCGGCGAGGTGTGCGCATAGGTGGAACTGACCTTGCTGGCTCCCAGCGCCTCCCTGAGCTGGCTCCCGAACAGATCCGACGACAGGCCGGAGAAGAAGGCAGCGGGCGCGCCGAGCCGGCCAAGCGCAATTGCCGAGTTGAAGACGGCACCGCCGACATAGGGCGCAAAGGCAGGCTCGCCCTCCGTCGTGGTCCGCGGCAGCATATCGATCAGGGCTTCGCCGCAGCAGAGGATCATGAAGTCTTGCTTTCCGGCGGATAGATCACGCCCTTGCGAATGATGATGTTGGCATAAAGCCGCGGCTCGCTCGTCGCGACGATTGCGTGCGCGGCCTTGACCCGTGCATAGAAGTCGGCACCGGCAAGCGCAACCACCTTGCGGCCCGGCGCACGCCTGGCGCAGATCGCTTCCATTTCATGGTGAACCGGATCGGCGAGCAGCGGATCGCCTTTGGCCGAGGCGCGAAACAGCGCCTGCGGCACGGCGTCATCGACCGGCAACACGCTCAGTACCGCATCGAGCACGGGGACGAGATGATGACCGTCGGCGCGGATCAGCCGCCGTGCCTGCTGCTCGGCCGGGTAGTTGCCGTCGACCAGCGCGATCTCGTCGCCATGTCCCATGGCGCGCAATATCGCCAGAAGCTCCGGGCCGAGCAGCGCCGGGATGCCGATCAGCATTTTCAGAAGCTCCGGGAAATCGTGGTCGAGCCGATGAGGAAGCGCTCCGACAGCGGCAGGCTGGCGCCACCCAGCGCCCGCGCATGGATGCCGACGGTTCCCTCGCGAACGGCCGGCAGCCTCAGGCCTTCGCCGTCGATCCGGCCGATGGCCTGAATAACGGCATCGACAAGCCGCCTGCGCACGGCGAGCGGCATCCATCCGTCGATCACCGCGGCTTCGAAGTCAATGACTGAGGACGCCGCAACGATGGCATAGGCGAGCGCCTGCGAGGCGCTGGCGATCCAGTCGTCAAGCTCGGCGCCGATCTCGCCCCAATCTCCCGGTGATGTCCACAGATGCGAGGCCTCGACGCCGCGCGCGTTGAGCGCCTTTTCCAGCATGGCGATCGACGCCACGTCGATCAACTGCGTCGGCTTGCCGTCCGGCCCGGGCACCGGCATCGAGCCCAGCGCGCCGGCATTGCCGGTTGGGCCGCCAAACAACCGGCCGTTCAGCACGATGCCGCCGCCGGCAAAGGCGCCGATATAGAAATAGACGAAATCGCGTGCCGTACCCGCCGCGTGGCCGAACACGAGCTCGGCGCCGCAGGCCGAGGTGGCGTCGTTCTGCAGATAGACTGGAAATTCGCATTGCGCCTGGATGTCGGCGCGGATGTCGCGATGGCGCCATTCGTCCATGATTTCGCGCGGTGCGCCGGCGGTGTCGGCCCAGTTCCACAACTCGAATGGCATGGCGATGCCAAGCCCGGCGATGCGTTTGTCTTGCGCAGGGGTGAGTTCGCCGCGCATCTTCTTCATGCCGCTTGTGACGAATTCCACCGTCTCGCGCGGGGCGGGGTAGCGGTAGGAATGCTGCAGCATCGAGCGCACATTGCCGAGGAAATCGATCAGCACCAGCTCGGCGCTGCGGCGGCCGATCTTCAGGCCGATGAAATAGGCGCCGTCGGGATTGAGCGCCATGGGTATCGAGGGCTGGCCGATCTTGCCGCGCAACGGCGCCTGCCGGACGAGCAGGTCGTCCTCCTCCAGCTCGCGCATGATGACTGATACTGTCTGCGCCGAGAGCCCGGTCATACGTGCGATGTCGGATTTGGCCAGGCTGCCGTGCTGGCGCACGAGTGAAAGCACTAGCCGCTCATTGTGGTCCCGCATGCCGCTTTGATTGGTGCCGCGGTGCAGACGGCTTTCGGCCGCATCGGGCGAGCCGTGCCTCGTAATGCCGGTCTCCACCCTGTTTCCTCCCGTCGTTTCCCCTCAATGCTTTTGGTCTAGAGTGAGTGAACAATCCTACGTTGTCAATAATAAATAAGAGTGATTTAATTATTGACAGTGCTGGCGGACTGGTGTCTCTTGAGGTCGGCGCCGACACTGGGAGATTTCGTCGGACGCGCTGCAGATGCCGGTTGGCCGGCATCCTAAATGGTTCCATGGGAGGAAAATCGTGACCACGTCAAAACTGTTGAAATCCACCGTGTTTGCCGCGGCCGGACTGAGCCTGATGGCCTTTGCTTCGACCGCGTCCGCAGCCAATGTCAGTGCCTGCCTGATCACCAAGACCGACACCAACCCCTTCTTCGTCAAGATGAAGGAAGGTGCCGCGGCGAAAGCCAAGGAAATCGGTGTCGATCTGAAAGCCTATGCCGGCAAGGCGGAAGGTGACAATGAGGGCCAGGTTGCGGCGATCGAATCCTGCATCGCCGACGGCGCCAAAGGCATTTTGATCACCGCCACCGACACTGCGGCCATCGTGCCGGCGGTGAAGAAGGCGCGCGATGCTGGAGTGCTGGTGATCGCTCTCGACACGCAGCTCGAGCCTGCCGATGCCGCGGATGCGACGTTTGCGACCGACAATTTCAAGGCCGGCGAGCTTATCGGCTCCTGGGCAAAGGCTACCTTGGGCGACAAAGCCAAGGATGCGCACATCGCCTACATGGATCTGATCGCCAGCCAGCCCTCCGTCGACGTCCAGCGTGACCAAGGCTTCATGAAGGGCTTCGGCATCGACCTCGGCGATCCCAAGAAGATCGGCGACGAAACCGACGCACGCAACGTCTGTCACGATCTGTCGAGCGGCAATGAGGATGGCGGGCATACTGCCATGGAGAATTGCCTGCAGAAGGATCCGGATATCAACGTCGTCTACACCATCAACGAACCTGCGGCCGCGGGCGCCTACCAGGCGCTGAAGGCCGTCGGCAAGGAGAAGGACGTCCTGATTGTCTCGGTCGATGGCGGCTGCCCCGGTGTCAAGAACGTTGCCGAGGGCGTGATCGGCGCCACTTCACAGCAATATCCACTGCTCATGGCCTCGCTCGGCATCGAAGCGATCAAGACCTTTGCCGACACGGGCAAGAAGCCGGAGCCGTCGCCCGGTCTGGATTTCTACAACACCGGCGTCACGCTGATCACCGACAAGCCTGCCGCCGGCATCGAATCCATCGACACGAAGCAAGGCCTCAGCAAGTGCTGGGGTTGATTTGATCCCCTGATCGGCTCAACTTCAAAACAACAATAGAGAATGTGGAGCGGTTTCGGCCGCTCCACATCACAGGCGGGGAGGCCGACTTGAGCGTCGAAACAACCAGGAGCAAGGGACCGCAGGAATTCGAGACGGTCCTGGCCGCCAGCGACGCCAGCGTCGCTTCATTCGAGACGCATTCCCGCTCGACATTGGAGAGCATCCAGCACCGCTTGCACAAAAGCCCCGCCATGGTGCCGCTGATCATCCTGCTCATCTCGGTGGTTCTGTTCGCAGTCGTCGTCGGTGGCCGCTTCTTTTCTCCCTTCACCCTCACCCTGATCCTCCAGCAGGTGGCGATAACAGGCATGGTCGGCATCGCGCAGACACTGGTGGTGCTCACCGCTGGCATCGACCTGTCAGTCGGCGCCATCATGGTGCTGAGCTCGGTTGTTATGGGCCAGTTTGCCATGCATTACGGTGTTCCAGCGCCGGTCGCCGTTGCCGTCGGGCTGCTTGTCGGCGCGATTTGCGGCTTGATCAACGGCATTCTCATCGCCTGGGTGAAACTGCCGCCCTTCATCGTGACGCTCGGCACCTGGTCGATCTACGCTGCCATCAACTTCATCTATTCCGGCAACGAGACCATCCGCAGCCAGGATCTCGAGGCTACGGCACCGCTGCTGCAGTTTTTCGGCGGCTCGTTCAGGATCGGCGGCGCCGTCTTCACCTATGGCGTGCTGTTGGTGCTGATCATGGGGGCAATTGCCTGGTACGTGCTCAATCACACGGCATGGGGCCGGCATGTCTACGCGGTCGGCGACGACCCGGAAGCCGCGGAATTGTCGGGGGTGCGCGTCAGCCGGATGCTGGTCACGGTCTATACGCTGACTGGCATCATTTGTGCCATCGCCGGCTGGGCCTTGATCGGACGCATCGGATCGGTCTCGCCGCAGGCCGGGCAGTTCGAGAATATCAATTCGATTACCGCCGTGGTGATTGGCGGCACATCGCTGTTCGGCGGCCGCGGTTCCATCCTCGGGACCATCTTCGGTGCGCTGATCGTCGGGGTGTTCGCGCTCGGCCTCAGGCTTTGGGGGACAGATCCCCAATGGACGCAATTGTCCGTCGGCGCCCTTATCATCATCGCTGTTGGTATCGACCAGTGGATCAGGAAGATCTCGGCATGAACCAGACTCAGGAACCGATCCTTACCGCTCGCAGCCTGGTCAAGCGCTATGGCCGCGTCACCGCTCTCGACAGCGCCGACTTCGATCTCTATCCGGGCGAAATCCTTGCTGTCATCGGCGACAACGGCGCCGGCAAGTCGTCGCTTATCAAGGCGATTTCCGGAGCCGTCACCCCCGACGAAGGCGAGATCCGGCTTGAAGGCAAGCCTATCGCCTTCAAGTCGCCGATGGAGGCCCGCGAGGCCGGCATCGAGACGGTCTATCAGAACCTGGCTCTGTCGCCGGCGCTGTCCATCGCCGACAACATGTTCCTCGGCCGCGAGATCCGCAAGCCGGGCTTTCTTGGCAGCTGGCTGCGCATGCTCGACCGTCCGGCGATGGAAAAGCGCGCCCGCGACAAGCTCACCGAGCTTGGCCTGATGACCATCCAGAACATCAGCCAGGCGGTGGAAACGCTCTCGGGCGGCCAGCGTCAAGGTGTGGCGGTGGCGCGCGCCGCCGCCTTCGGCAGCCGGGTGGTGATCATGGATGAGCCGACGGCGGCACTTGGCGTCAAGGAGAGCCGGCGCGTGCTCGAATTGATCCTCGACGTGAAGAAGCGAGGCCTGCCGATCGTGCTGATTTCACACAACATGCCGCATGTCTTCGAGGTGGCGGACCGCATCCACATTCACCGGCTCGGCCGCCGCCTCTGTGTTATCGATCCGAAGCAGTATACCATGTCCGACGCGGTCGCCTTCATGACCGGCGCCAAGGTGCCGCCGGAAGCGGCGCTGGCGGCTTGAGCAAGAAGTTGAGGCCCATCGCCCAGGGGCCCAAATTCGCTGTTTCAAAATACCAAATTGCCGCAGGGCAACCCGGCTTGCGGTCGCCTGAATCGATTGAACATTCGGTGAGATGCATTAGCATTGGCAAAGATGGTGAAAGCCGCATGATCCTGGCAACGTCACGAGAGGCAGCATGACGCGCGCGATGACAACCGAAGCTCCTCTGCCCACGCTCGAAAACCCGGATCCCAAGACGCTCGCCGAGGAAGTCTTGCAGGCCCTCAAATACAGAGTCGGCAAGGGCATCAACGTTGCAACCCAGTACGATTGGCTCACCGCCTCGATCAAGGTTGTGCGCGACCGCATTGTCGATCATTGGATGCAGGCGACCCAAGAGGCCTACGCCCAGCAGGAAAAGCGCGTCTACTACCTGTCGCTGGAATTCCTTATCGGCCGCCTGATGCGCGATGCCTTCTCCAATCTCGGCTTGATGGACAATATGCGC
The DNA here is from genome assembly GCF_055811495.1 of Mesorhizobium sp. WSM4830. NCBI lineage: Bacteria > Pseudomonadati > Pseudomonadota > Alphaproteobacteria > Hyphomicrobiales > Phyllobacteriaceae > Mesorhizobium > Mesorhizobium sp. WSM4830. Next base: position 86,620 of record NZ_JBVVQI010000003.1, read on the forward strand.
GAGGCGCTGTCGTCGCTTGGCGTCGACCTCGACATCATTGCAGCGCTCGAACCGGACGCTGCCCTTGGCAATGGCGGGCTTGGCCGGCTCGCCGCCTGCTTCATGGAAAGCATGGCTACCGTCAACATCCCGGCGCATGGCTACGGCATCCGCTACGCCAACGGCATGTTCCGGCAGGAGATCCATGACGGCTGGCAGGTGGAACTGCCCGAGACGTGGCTCGATCACGGCAATCCCTGGGAGTTCGAGCGCCGCGAACGTTCCTTCGAGGTCGGCTTCGGCGGCTCGGTGGAATCGATCACCTCGAAGGACGGCAGGCTCGAGCGCCATGTCTGGAAGCCGACCGAACATGTTCTGGCCGTTGCCTATGATACCCCGGTGGTTGGCTGGCGGGCCAACCGCGTCAACACGCTGCGTCTGTGGTCCGGCATGCCGGTCGACCCGATCCTGCTCGACAAGTTCAACGCCGGCGATCACATCGGCGCGCTCGCCGAAAGCAACAAGGCCGATGCCCTGTCGCGCGTCCTTTACCCCGCCGATTCCCACAAGGCCGGCCAGGAGCTGCGGCTCAGGCAGGAGTATTTCTTCTCCACCGCCTCGCTGCAGGACATCGTCCAGCGTCATCTCAGCCAGTATGGCGACCTGCAATCGCTGCCCGACAAGGCGGCGATCCATCTCAACGACACCCATCCGGCGATCGCCGTAGCCGAGCTGATGCGCCTGTTGATGGATGTCCACGGCATGGATTTCGATCAGGCCTGGAGCATCACCAAGCGCACCTTCGGCTACACCAACCACACGCTGCTTCCCGAAGCGCTGGAAAGCTGGCCCGTGCCGCTGTTCGAGCGGCTGTTGCCGCGCCACATGCAGATCGTCTACGCCATCAACGCCGAGGTGCTGCTCGAGGCGCGCGCCTCCGACCAGTTCTCGGACGAGCAGATCAGCCGCATCTCGCTGATCCAGGAAAATGGCGATCGCCGCGTGCGTATGGGCAACCTGGCCTTTGTCGGCTCGCACTCGATCAACGGCGTGTCGGCACTGCATACGGAATTGATGAAGGAGACAGTGTTTGCCGACCTCCACAGGCTCTACCCGGATCGCATCAACAACAAGACCAACGGGATCACACCGCGGCGCTGGCTGATACAGTGCAATCCCGGCCTCACGGCACTCACCCGAGAGGCGATTGGCGACGGCTTCCTCGACGACATCGACGAGATAAAGCGGCTTGATACTTTCGCCGAGGACGCCGCCTTTCGCGACAAGTTCGCTGCCGTCAAACGGGCGAACAAAACGAGGCTTGCCAATCTCGTTGCCGCCCGGCTCGGCATCAAGGTCGACCCCTCGGCGCTGTTCGACATCCAGGTCAAGCGCATCCACGAATACAAGCGTCAGCTCTTGAACATTCTAGAAGCGGTCGCGCTTTACGACCAGATTCGCTCGCATCCGGAGCGCGACTGGATGCCTCGCGTCAAATTCTTCGGCGGCAAGGCGGCGCCCAGCTACCACAACGCCAAGCTGATCATCAAACTTGCCAACGACGTCGCCCGGGTCATCAACCGCGACCCGGCGGTGCGCGGCTTGCTGAAAGTGGTATTCGTGCCGAACTACAATGTCAGCCTGGCCGAGATCATGATGCCGGCCGCCGATCTTTCGGAGCAGATATCGACCGCCGGCATGGAAGCGTCCGGCACTGGCAACATGAAGTTCGCGCTGAACGGCGCGCTGACCGTCGGCACGCTCGACGGCGCCAATGTCGAGATCAAGGAATGCGTCGGCGATGACAACATCTTCATCTTCGGCCTGACCACAGAGGAAGTCGCCGAGCGGCGCAATAATGGTTACGATCCGCGCGCCGTGATCGAGGGATCGCCTGAATTGGCGCAGGCGCTGGCCGCGGTTTCATCCGGGGTCTTTTCGCCTGACGATCCGGACCGTTATCGCGACCTGATCAACGGTCTTTACCAGAGCGACTGGTTCATGGTCGCCGCGGATTTCGATGCCTACGCCGCCACCCAGCGCGACGTCGATGCCGTCTGGCGCAACAGCCCGGACTGGTACGCCAGAGCCATCCGCAATGTCGCGCGCGTCGGCTGGTTCTCGTCCGACCGCACGATCCGCCAATATGCGAAAGACATATGGCACGTGCCCGCCTGATATGATTGCATGAGGCCACGAACAATGTGGTCCTAGTGGAGTGGATTTGACCCTCGCATCCCTTGGAGGGTCAGGCGGCATGCGAATGTCGAATTCAAAACTCACTAGAAACATACACTTGGTGCCCGGGGAGGGTCACTGTCTGATGAGCAAGCCGCGCGCGACCGTTGCGACAAGCGGGCCGGACGGACTGGCGCCAGCCGGCGATGTCGCGGCGATTGTCGCCGGCACGCACGGCGACCCGTTTGCCGTGCTTGGCGTGCATGACGCGGGGAAGGGCTTTGTCGCCCGCTGCTTCGTCCCTCATGCCGAGTTCGTCACCGCCTACACGCTGACTGGCAAGAAGGCCGGCGAGCTGTCGAGACGCGACGATCGCGGTTTCTTCGAAGGCAAACTGTCGCTGCGCAAACGTCAGCCGCTGCGCTATCATGCCAGGAACTCCGGCGGTGACTGGTGGCTGACCGATCCATATTCCTTCGGCCCCGTGCTCGGCCCGCTGGACGATTATTACATCGCCGAAGGATCGCATCTCAGGCTGTTCGACAAGCTCGGCGCCCATCTCATCGACCATGAAGGTGCATCGGGTGTGCATTTTGCGGTGTGGGCGCCCAATGCAAGGCGCGTCTCGGTGGTCGGCGACTTCAACGAGTGGGACGGCCGCAGGCATACCATGCGCGTCCGCCGCGACACCGGCATCTGGGAGCTGTTCATTCCCGACATCGGCGCTGGCCGCCCGTATAAGTATGAAATCATCGGGCCGGATGGCGTGAGATTGCCGCTCAAGGCCGATCCGTTCGCCTTCAAGTCCGAACTGCGCCCGGCCACCGCCTCGGTGACGGCGCTGCCGCCGGCGCATGAATGGGGTGACGAGGCGCACCGGAACTACTGGCGCAATGCCGACCACAGGCGCGAAGCCGTATCGATCTACGAGGTCCATGCCGGGTCATGGCGGCTTCACGACGACGGCAGCTTCCTGTCGTGGGACGAGCTCGCCGACAGGCTGATCCCTTACGTGGTCGAGACCGGTTTTACCCACATCGAATTCATGCCGATCTCCGAACACCCCTATGACCCGTCCTGGGGCTACCAGACGACGGGTCTCTATGCGCCGACTGCCCGCTTTGGCGATCCGGACGGTTTTGCCCGCTTCGTCGACGGCGCCCACCGCGCAGGCATCGGCGTCATCCTCGACTGGGTGCCGGCGCATTTCCCGGTTGACGAACACGGTCTGGCAAAGTTCGACGGTACTGCGCTCTATGAGCATGCCGATCCGCGCAAGGGCTTCCATCCCGACTGGAACACCGCGATCTATAATTTCGGGCGCCGCGAAGTGATTTCGTTCCTGGTCAACAATGCGCTGTTCTGGGCCGAGAAATATCACGTCGACGGACTGCGCGTCGATGCGGTCGCCTCGATGCTTTATCTCGATTATTCGCGCAAGGCCGGTGAATGGATTCCCAACGAGAAGGGCGGGCGCGAGAACCTCGAAGCGGTCAGCTTCCTGCAGCGTATGAACAAGGAGGTCTACGGCCATCATCCGGGCGTGATGACCATCGCCGAGGAATCGACCTCGTGGCCGAAAGTCTCGCAGCCGGTGCATGAAGGCGGACTGGGCTTCGGTTTCAAGTGGAACATGGGCTTCATGCACGACACTCTGGAGTATTTCTCCAAGGAGCCGATCTTCCGCAAGCATCACCACAACGACATCACCTTCGGCCTGGTCTACGCCTTCAGCGAGAATTTCGTGCTGCCGCTGTCCCATGACGAGGTGGTGCACGGCAAAGGCACGCTGCTCAACAAGATGGCCGGCGACGACTGGCAGAAATTCGCGACGCTGCGCGCCTATTACGCCTTCATGTGGGGTTATCCCGGCAAGAAGCTCTTGTTCATGGGCCAGGAGTTCGCACAGCGCCGCGAGTGGAGCGAGGCGCGCGCGCTCGACTGGAACCTGCTCGATTTCCGGCTTCACCGCGGCGTCTGGCAGACGGTGCGCGATCTCAACTATCTCTACCGCTCGCGCCCGGCGCTGCATGCCCGCGACTGCGAGCCGGAGGGCTTTTCCTGGCTGATTGTCGACGACAGCGCGAACTCGGTATTTGCCTGGCTGCGCAGCGCGCCGGGCGGCAACCCGGTCGCCGTCATTTCCAACTTCACGCCGGTGCCGCGTGATAATTACCGCGTGCCGTTGCCGCAGGTCGGAAAATGGCGCGAGATCATCAACACCGATGCCACGGATTATGGCGGTTCCGGCAAGGGCAATAGCGGCGGCGTCGAGGCTCAGGCGGAAGGAGGCATTTCGGCGACGATGCTTTTGCCGCCGCTGTCGACGATCATGCTCGAATTCGTCCCGGACTGAGCTATGTGTGGAGCATCTAACCTGGGAGGATAGGAATGGCTGAAATAAAGCGAACACAGCCGCTGGCACGCGACGCCATGGCTTATGTGCTGGCCGGCGGCCGTGGCAGCCGGCTCAAGGAACTGACCGACCGCCGCGCCAAGCCGGCGGTCTATTTCGGCGGCAAGACCCGCATCATCGACTTCGCGCTCTCCAATGCGCTCAATTCCGGTATCCGCCGCCTGGGCGTCGCTACCCAGTACAAGGCGCATTCGCTAATTCGCCATCTGCAGCGCGGTTGGAACTTCCTGCGGCCCGAGCGCAACGAGAGTTTCGACATCCTGCCGGCCAGCCAGCGTGTGTCGGAAACGCAGTGGTATGAGGGCACCGCCGACGCCGTGTACCAGAACATCGATATCATCGAGGCCTATGGGCCGGAATACATGGTCATCCTGGCCGGCGACCACGTCTACAAGATGGACTACGAAATGATGCTGCGCCAGCATGTCGAGGCCGGCGCCGATGTCACCGTCGGCTGTCTCGAAGTGCCGCGCATGGAAGCCACCGGCTTCGGCGTCATGCATGTCGACAACAAGGACACCATCATCTCCTTCATCGAAAAGCCCGCCGATCCGCCGGGCATTCCCGACAAACCGGATTTCGCGCTGGCCTCGATGGGCATCTATGTGTTCAAAACCAAGTTCCTGATGGAGCAATTGCGTCGAGATGCGGCAGAGCCCGGCTCGAGCCGCGACTTCGGCAAGGACATCATCCCCTACATCGTCGAGCACGGAAAGGCGATCGCGCATCGCTTCGCCAAATCCTGCGTGCGCTCGACCGCCGAGAACGAGGCCTATTGGCGCGACGTCGGCACGGTCGACGCCTATTGGGAGGCCAATATCGACCTGACCGACATCACGCCGGAACTCGACCTCTACGACCGCGACTGGCCGATCTGGACTTATGCCGAGTTGAAGCCCCCGGCAAAGTTCGTGCATGACGAGGATGGCCGCCGCGGGTCGGCCGTGTCGTCTCTCGTGTCGGGCGATTGCATCGTTTCGGGCGCCTCGCTGAAGCGAAGCCTGATCTTCACCGGCGCGCGCATCAACTCCTATTCGACGCTGGAGGAGGTCGTCATGCTGCCCGACGTCCATGTCGGCCGCAGTGCGAGGCTGAAGCGCGTGGTCATCGATCACGGCGTCAGGATCCCGGAGGGTCTGGTGGTCGGCGAGGATCCTGTCCTCGACGCCAAGCGTTTCCGCGTTTCGGAAAAAGGCATCTGCCTCGTCACGCAGGACATGATCAACAGGCTGGGATCGTAGTGCATGCAGGTTCTGTCGGTGGCGCCCGAGATCTTTCCGCTGGTCAAGACCGGCGGGCTCGCCGACGTAACCGGCGCGTTGCCCGTGGCATTGGCCGGCAAGGGCGTCACCATGCGCACGCTCGTCCCCGGCTATCCTCAGGTGATGGGAGCCTTCAGGAAAAAGAAGGCGGTTCAGCAATATCCATTGCTGCAGGGCGGCAAGGCTTCGGTGCATGCCGTCCAGATCGCCGGGCTCGACCTGTTCGTGCTTGATGCGCCGCATCTTTTCGACCGTCCCGGCGGCCCATACGGCAACGCGACGGGCGCCGACTGGCCGGACAATTGGCGCCGGTTCGCGGCCTTGAGCCAGGTAGGCGGTGATATTGCCGGCGGCGCGATCTCGGGCTACCTGCCAGATATCGTCCATGCCCATGACTGGCAGTCGGCAATGACGCTTGCCTACATGCGCTACGGCAAGGCGGTCGGCACACCGTCGATGATCACCGTCCACAACCTCGCCTTCCAGGGCCAGTTCGGCGCCGGCATCTTTGGCGAGCTTGGCCTGCCGGCGGCGGCGATGGCGCTCGACGGCGTCGAATATTATGGCGGCGTCGGCTTCCTTAAGGCCGGCCTGCAGGCCGCGTGGGCGATCACCACGGTCAGCCCGACCTATGCGCAGGAGATCCGCTTGCCTGAATTCGGCATGGGCCTCGACGGCCTGATTAATATGCGATCCGTCGATCTCCATGGCATTGTCAACGGCATCGATACCGAGATCTGGAACCCGGAAACCGACAAGCATCTGGCCTCCAACTACACCGCAAAGACGCTCAAGGCGCGAATGCCCAACAAGGCCGCGGTCGAGGACCGTTTCAGCCTCGATCGCGATGACAGCCCGATCGTCTGCGTTGTCAGCCGGCTGACCTGGCAAAAGGGCATGGACATACTGGCTGCGGCCGTTGACGGCATCGTCGCGGCGGGTGCACGGCTGGCAATCCTTGGGTCTGGCGACGCTGGGCTGGAAGGCGCATTGCTTGCCGCCGCAGCCCGCCATCGCGGTCGCATCGGCGTCGTCGTCGGCTATGACGAGGGACTCTCCCACACCATGCAGGGCGGCTGCGACGCTATTATTATCCCATCGCGCTTCGAACCTTGCGGGCTGACGCAGCTTTACGGCCTGCGCTATGGCTGCGTGCCGGTCGTCGCGCGCACCGGCGGCCTTGCCGACACGGTCATCGATGCCAACGAAGCCGCCATCTCTGCCGGCGTGGCGACCGGTTTCCAGTTTGCCCCCGCCAACGCCGGCGCCCTGCTGTACGCCGTCCGCCGCCTTGTCGAGGCGCATGCCAATCTCGCAGTGTGGACGTCGATGCAGCGGCAAGGCATGAAGGCCGACGTTTCGTGGGACAAAAGCGCCGAAAAATATGTCCAACTCTATCGCTTGCTGCTTTCGAAAAGGGCTGCCTGACTGATGATCCGCACTATCGCCACCAAACCCTATCCCGACCAGAAGCCCGGCACCTCCGGGCTGCGCAAGAAAGTCCCGGTGTTCCAGCAGGAGCACTATGCCGAGAACTTCATCCAGTCGATCTTCGATGCCCTGGACGGGTTCGAGGGCAAAACCCTGGTGATCGGCGGCGACGGCCGCTTCTATAACCGCGAGGTCATCCAGAAGGCCATCGCCATGGCCGCGGCGAACGGCTTCGGCAAGGTGATGGTCGGGCAGGGCGGCATCCTGTCGACGCCGGCCGCTTCGCATGTCATCCGCAAATACAAGACCTTCGGCGGCATCATCCTGTCGGCCAGCCACAATCCGGGTGGCCCGCATGAGGATTTCGGTATCAAGTACAATGCCGGCAATGGCGGCCCGGCGCCGGAAAAGCTGACCGACGCGATCTTCGAAAAAACCAAGGCGATTTCGAGCTTCAAGATCGCCGATATCGGGCCGGTCGACATCGACACGATCGGCACGGTCAAGGCGGCTGACATGACCGTCGAAATCATCGATCCGGTCGCCGACTATGCCGAACTGATGGAAAGCCTGTTCGATTTCGATGCCTTGCGGGCGCTGTTCAAATCAGGCTTCCGCATGCGCTTCGACGCCATGCATGCTGTGACCGGCCCCTACGCCAAGGAGATCCTCGAAAACCGCCTCGGCGCGCCCAACGGCACCGCCCGCAATTTCATTCCGCTGCCGGATTTCGGCGGCCACCATCCAGATCCCAATCTGGTGCATGCAAAACACCTCTATGACGAGATGATGGGGCCGGATGCGCCAGACTTTGGCGCTGCCTCGGATGGCGACGGCGACCGCAACCTGATCATCGGCAAGGGCATTTTCATCACCCCGTCGGATTCGCTGGCGATGCTCGCCGCCAACGCCCATCTGGCGCCAGGCTACAAGGCCGGGCTGAAAGGCATCGCCCGTTCGATGCCGACCAGCGGTGCTGCCGACCGTGTCGCCGAAAAGCTCGGCATCGGCATCTATGAAACGCCAACCGGCTGGAAGTTTTTCGGCAATCTGCTCGATGCAGGCATGGCGACGATCTGCGGCGAGGAAAGTGCCGGGACCGGCTCCAACCATGTCCGCGAAAAGGACGGCCTGTGGGCCGTGCTTTTATGGCTCAACATTCTTGCCGTTCGCGGCGAAAGCGCCAAGCAGATCGTTACCCAGCATTGGGCGGCCTATGGCCGTAACTACTATTCGCGCCATGATTACGAGGAGGTCGAGACCGACCGTGCCAACGCCCTTGTCGACGAGCTGCGCGCCAAGCTCGGCTCGCTGCCTGGCACCAGCGTGCGCGGCATGACGATCGCCAGCGCCGATGATTTCGCCTATCACGATCCGGTCGACGGCTCGGTCAGCAAGAACCAGGGCATCAGGGTATTGTTCGAAGGCGGCTCACGCGTCGTCTTTCGCCTGTCCGGCACCGGCACCTCGGGCGCGACGCTACGTCTTTATGTCGAGCGCTACGAGCCGGACAAGAGCCGCCACGATCTCGACACCCAGGAGGCGCTTGCCGATTTGATCGCGGCGGCCGACGACATTGCCGGGATTCGCAGCCATACCGGCCGCGCCAAGCCGAGCGTGATTACGTGAGCCTGGAGCGGCGCGCCTTTCCTTCTCCCCTTGTGGGGTCCGAAGGACGGGGCGAGACCCGTGGCTCGCCCCCGGGTGGTGGATCGGCGCGTAGCGCCGAGACGGATGAGGGGTGTTGGACGGATCGCCGTGGGTGCCAAGCTGGAGCACCCCTCATCCGTCGCCTTCGGCGACACCTTCTCCCACAAGGGGAGAAGGGGGAGCTAACCTGGCAACGCCTCAAACTGTCTACGACCTGCTGCTGTGAGCGCGCGTGAGCCAACTCGGCGCAACCATCACCAAGGAAGGCATTCGCTTCGCCGCATGGTCCTCGTCGGCTCGGCGCATCTGGATCTCGATTTTCGACGAACACGGCAACTGGGAAGTCGACCGGCTGGAACTCCAGTCGGAAGGCGAGGGCGTCCACGCACTTTTTGTTGCCGGTCTCGGCGCCGGCACCCGATACGGGTTCCGCGCCGATGGCGACTACGCGCCGGAACACGGTCTCTGGTTCGATCCCGACAAGCTGCTGGCCGATCCCTATGCCGTCGAGATCGACAGGTCCTATGCCTATGACGGCCGGCTGGCCGCGCGCCGGGGCGAGGGGGCCGACACGGCGTCGCTGATGCCGAAGGCCATTGCTGGCGTCTTGCCGGAACCCTTGCCTGCTTTGCCGCCTCTATTTCGGCCCGGCGGCCTCATCTACGAGGTGCCGGTACGCGCTTTCACAAAGCTGCATCCGGACATTCCCGAGAAACAACGCGGCACCATTGCAGCGCTCGCTCACCCCCTCGTTGTCGAGCATCTGCGAAAACTCGGCGTCGCAGCCATTGAGTTGATGCCGGTGACTGCATCGATCGACGAACGGCATTTACCGTCCCTCGGGCTGCGCAACGCCTGGGGTTATAATCCCGTGACCTTCATGGCGCTCGATCCGCGACTGGCGCCCGGCGGTCTGGCCGAGTTGCGCGGAACGGTCGCCGCGCTGCGCGAGGCCGGCATCGGCACCATCCTCGACCTGGTGTTCAACCACACCGGCGAAAGCGACCGGCTCGGCCCGACATTGTCGCTGCGCGGGCTCGACAATCGCGCCTATTACCGGCACGAGGCCGACGGCGCTCTGGTCAATGACACCGGAACCGGCAATACGCTCGCCTGCGATCATCCGGTCGTCCGGGAAATGGTCCTCGACACGCTTCGTCACTTTGTGCGCCATGCCGGCGTCGACGGTTTCCGCTTCGATCTGGCGCCCGTTCTGGGTCGCGTCGACGGCGTTTTCGACGCTGATGCGCCGCTGCTGAACGCCATTCGCAAAGATCCTGTTCTTGGCGACCGGGTGCTGATCGTCGAGCCTTGGGATATTGGACCGGATGGCTATCAGCTGGGTAATTTTCCGCCGCACTTCCTCGAATGGAACGACAGATACCGCGACGATATCCGCCGCTTCTGGCGCGGCGACGGCGGCATGATCGGTGCGTTGGCGACGCGGCTTGCCGGTTCGTCCGACGTCTTTGCCAAAGCAGGCCAGACAATGAGCCGCAGCGTCAATTTCATCGCTGCGCATGACGGCATGACGCTGGCCGATATCGTTTCCTATGAGCACAAGCACAACGAGGCCAATGGCGAACAGAACCGCGATGGTCACGACGACAACCTGTCCTGGAACAATAGCGTCGAGGGCGAAACCGGCGACCGGGCGATCGTTACGGTCCGTTTCGATGATCAGCGCGCGCTGCTGGCGACGCTCTTTGCCTCGCGCGGCACGATCATGCTGACGGCCGGCGACGAGTTCGGCCGCACGCAGCGCGGCAACAACAACGCCTACGCGCAGGACAATGACATCACCTGGCTCGACTGGTCCGGGCGCGACCGGGCGCTGGAGCGGCACACGGTTCTGCTCGCCAAGATGCGTCGTGCCGTGCCGGCGCTCTTGGACACAACATTCCTGACCGGAGAATCGCCTGCGGGCTCGGAAATCCCAGACGTAGCCTGGCTGACGGAAACCGGCGTGCCGCTCGACGAGGCCGCCTGGCACGATGCCAGCCGGCACCGGCTGATCATGGTTCTCGGTAGCGGTGAGAACAGTCGCCTTGCAATGGTCATCAATGGCGACCGCCGGGCCTGCATGTTCACGCTGCCGGAACGGACGGGTTTTCTTTGGCGCCCAGCTATCGAACCGGATAGTAGCGGTATCTCACGGCCGGTGCCTGGGCGAACGGTCTTGTTCATGATCGAAAGCAGGACAGCGCGGGCGGGCGCAGGGGAGAGCCATGATGGCTGACAATGCCGAATGGTGGCGCGGCTGCGTCATCTACCAGATCTACCCGCGCTCCTTCCAGGATACGACAGGCGACGGCAGCGGCGATCTCAGCGGCATCACCTCGAGGCTGGCCCATGTCGCATCGCTCGGTGTCGACGCGGTTTGGCTGTCGCCTTTCTTCAAGTCGCCAATGGCCGATATGGGTTACGACGTTTCGGATTACTGCGCCGTCGATCCGATGTTCGGCACATCAGAGGATTTCGACGCGCTGGTTGCCGAGGCACACCGGCTCGGCCTGAAGGTGATTATCGACCAGGTCTTGTCGCATTCTTCGGATCGGCACGAATGGTTTGTCGAAAGCCGCACGAGCCGCGACAACCCCAAGGCCGACTGGTACGTCTGGGCCGATGCGAAGCCCGACGGCACCGCCCCCAACAACTGGCTGTCGCTTTTCGGCGGCCCGGCTTGGGAATGGGACGCAACGCGCAGGCAATATTACCTGCACAATTTCCTCGCCTCGCAGCCGGACTTGAATTTCCACAACCCGCAGGTGCAGGACGCCTTGCTGGAAACGGTGCGGTTCTGGCTCGAGCGCGGCGTCGACGGTTTCCGGCTGGATACGGTCAACTATTACGTCCACGACCGCTGGCTGCGCAGCAACCCGCCTTTGGCGGAAAGCGTCGGCGGCACCAATACGGCAACCAGCCCCTATCTCTATCAGGAGCATCTGTTCGACAAGAGCCAGCCGGAAAACCTTGCTTTCCTCAGGCGCTTCCGGGCGTTGCTTGACGACTATGAAGGCCGTGCCGCAGTCGGCGAGATTGGCGACGAAACCCGTTCGTTGCGGACGCTCGCCGCCTATACCGGCGGTGGCGACAAGCTCCAAATGTCCTACACATTCGACCTGCTCGGCCCGCAATTCTCGGCGGCGCACGTACGTGGCTGTGTCGAGGCGTTCGAGAGTACGGTGTTCGACGGCTGGGTTTGCTGGGCACTCTCCAACCACGATGTCGTGCGCCATGTCAGCCGCTGGACAAGGCCGGGCGGCGAACCGGACAGGGTGGCGAAATTCTCGATCGTGCTGCTTTCCTGCCTACGCGGATCGATCTGCCTCTACCAGGGCGAAGAACTCGGGTTGGAGGAGGCCGAACTGGCGTTCGAGGATTTGCGCGATCCCTTCGGCATCCGCTTCTGGCCGGCAATCAAGGGGCGGGATGGGTGCCGAACGCCGATGGTCTGGGAGGCTGGTGCCGACAATGCCGGCTTTTCGACCGGCAAGCCGTGGCTTCCGGTCCCGGCAAGCCATCGCGCTCGGGCGGTCGACGTCCAGGATGGCGAGCAAACCTCCGTCCTAGCGAGCTACCGGGCGATGCTGACCTTGCGCAAGCAGCATCCGGCGCTGGTTCGAGGCTCGATCCGGTTCCTCGATTCCAACGGCGACGTCCTTGCTTTCATTCGCGAAGGCGGTGACGAAAAGCTGCTCTGTGTCTTCAATTTCGCCGACGAGCCGGCCGGCTGGCACTTGCCACCGGATGTGGAGGCGATAGAGCCGATAGATCTTGGCGGTGCTGCCGGCGTCTTGCAGGAAAGAACTCTGTCGCTGCCGCCGTTGGGCTGCTTCCTCGGCCGGATCGGCTGAGCTCTATTTCATCATCTCATTGAACGAGCACGGAGCGCCCGCAAGTCGCGCCGACAACCCGCACATCGGCCTCGCCGACATGCACGCCGACAGCTGCAAGCACGTTATAGACCAGTTCGTCGACCGGCGCCGTCACGCCGTTCAGAACCGTTACCACCGCCGGCTTCACCGTTCCGAGCAGGGCCGTCACGTCCAGCCCGAGGCCCAGTGCATTGACCGAGAGCGAGAGGCCGCTGACCAGCGATGTCGTGAGCGATTGCGTCAGGTTTTTCGTGGCGACAGTTTTTATCGTCTTGTTGGCGATATCGGTGCTGTCGAACGTCAATGTGGTCGGATCGTTGTTGGTGATGGCAAGCGATGAAGAACCCTTCACATCGAGCAGATTGAGGGTGAGCAGCAGAAGCTTCACGCTTACCTGTGCAATCGTGGCATCGGAGAACGATTGCGGATTGCTGAAATCGGCGAAGGCCGATGGGTTGTTGTCGGCGTCGCTGGCGGCAAGGTGCAGCGAGGCCACGCCAGGCTGCGCGGCGATCGAGACCTTGATGCTATCCGGCCGGCCTGTCGGGCAGCTGATGTCGGTTAGCTTGGCTTCCGCATAGGCGACTTCGACATGCAGAGGCAGGTTGACGGACAGCAGGCTGATGCCGCCGCCGAGATTGGAATTGCCGATGCCGACTGTGGTGACCAGCTTGATGCGCGTCTGCGCGGTGCGCACCACGGTGCCTTTTTCCCCGACGGCCAGCCAGGGTGAGTATTGCATCGGTTCGCCGATGGCGATGGCGAGCGTGGTGGAGGTAAGCCCCGGAATAGTGGCGCCGAGATCGACCTGGACCTGGTTTGAGCCATTGGCCAGCGAGGCGGCGGCACCCAGCATGCCCATCGCGCTTGCGTCGACGGAAAAGCCGGGAGACTTTTGTCCGAGGCCGAGCTTGCCGATCGAGCCAAGGTCGATAAGGTGACTGAGGGGTATCTTGACCGTGTTGGTGGCCCTCGACGCGATCGTCTGCAGCACAAGTTTGCTGGCGCTGCCCGACCCGGACGCATTGGCCATGGCGGTCGCGATCTGGCCTACCGTCGCTTTTGACGCCAGCACGTCGGAATAGCTGACACCTGTCAGTTGCAACTGTACGGCAAGGGCATCGACGAACGAAAGCACGTTTACATCGGCCGAGATCAGCGCGTTGTAGTCCATGACGCTAAGCGAGATGTTGGCGCCCAGCAACTTGCTGAGAAGCGCGTTGAGGATGCCGCCATTGACGCTGAGGAGCCTGGACCCGACCGAGAACATCGCTTGCGGGGTCACGCTGGCAATGGCTTCGGTGCCGACGACCGGAGTAGGGATGAGCGAACTGGCGAAATACCGGGCGGGGATTTTTTTCAGAGTGACGCGAACGGCGTTGTAAGGCGTTTTACCGGCTTCGAAGCGCTTGTCGACGCCAACGGAGGACGCCGCTGAGTATCGGCCGCCGGTGACCGACACGACGGTTTTGCCAACCGTGGGAACGATTGTCTGACCTGGCTTTTGAACAATGATGCCGGGCATTCGGTTGTCACTGAGCGTGGTTACTGCCGCGGCTTCCATATTGTTGATGTTCGACGCCGCGGTGATCGCCGCCAGATCGGTCATCGCCTGGGCTTCCCTGCGCTCCGTGTAGATCGAACCTTCGTCGACAGCAAAGGCCGCCAGCCCCAACGCGAATGGCGCTATCAGCGCCGTCATGACGGCAAAGTTCGCCTTCTTGTCGCCAACCATCGAGCGAGCGATCCCCCCGATGCCCCTCAGCAAGAACTGCGACATTTCAAATGCCTCCAATCCGGATGGTCGACCTGCGTGAGATCGTGGTTTGCGGCATCGCAAGGCTGGGCAACAGGTTCCAGATCGGCAGGTTGCTGGCATCGTACTGGATCGACACGACGAACTGATTTCCGTCGGCCGTGCTGTCCGTCGCCTGGTAGGTCAGCTTGCCGGAATCGACGAACGGGTATCCACTGGCATTGTTTTTGACGAAACTCGCCACCAGCGCCTGGCGCTCGGTCTGATTCAATCCGGCAATTGCGGTGCGGGCGGCATCGGCGGCGATTTGCTGCAAGGAGTTGCTTGCACCAAAATAGATACCGTATGCAACCATTCCGAGCAAAAGAAGGATAAAGATCGGGGAAAGCAGGGCGAACTCGACCGCGGAAGTTCCGGACTCTTCTCCAATTTTGCGTAGATTCATCCGTATTTGGCGCAATATTTTACGCTTCAATGTGACAGTATTACTGTCTATCTTGTTCATTGCCCTTGCCCGTCGGAACCCAAGGTCGATGTGCCGATCCCATCGAAGATTGTAACCCTTGGTTGCCTAAGAACCAATTAATACATTCTGGTAAACTGAAATGATCGGCCAGATTATTTCCCAAATCGGTGTTCTGGCCAGGAAACCCAGTCAAACTCATGGTTCCGACCATTGATTGGCCGCCCGCAAAACGACTGCCCCGGCCCCCTTACTTTGGGTGACCCCGAGAGTCTGTTGAAATAAAAAATCTCCACGTTACTGTTTGGCCACCAGCTGCCGGAAAGGGAACCGGCTGCGCGCTCGAAAGGAACCAACCAATCGGTTTCGGGGCGTCAACACTTAGAGACGTGGCTGAAGGGCGACGTCATTAGGGAGAACTCCATGCTGAAACATGCGCTGAAGGCGACGGTACTCGCCACGACCATGGTCTTGGCCGCCGGTGCGTTCTACACGCCGGCTTTCGCCGAAACCGTCTACAACCGCGGAGCCGCCGCCGAAGCGGAGACGCTCGACCCGCACAAGACCTCGACGGTCTACGAAGCCGATATCATACGCGACCTGTTCCAGGGCCTCGTCATGCATGACCAGAAGACGAATCTCATTCCGGGCGCCGCCGAAAGCTGGACGGTGTCCGACGACGGCACTGTCTACACCTTCAAGCTGCGCAAGGATGGCCTCTGGTCGGATGGCAGCCCGGTAACGGCGGACGACTTCGTTTATTCGTTCCGTCGGCTGGAAGATCCGGCCACCGCAGCCGAATACGCTTCCATGCTTTATCCTGTGAAGGGTGCCGAGGAAGTCAATACCAAGAAGGGCAAGCCGGAGGATATGGGCGTCAAGGCGATTGACGCAAATACCCTCGAAGTCACGCTCAAGGCGCCAACGCCTTACTTCCTGGAGATGCTGACCCATCAGGCGACCTATCCGGTCAACAAGGCGTCTATCGAAAAGCTTGGCGCCGACTGGATCAAGGCAGGCAAGCTGGTCTCCAACGGGGCCTTTACAGCGGCAGAGTGGATTCCCAACGACCATCTGAAGCTGGTTAAGAATCCGAAATTCTGGGACGCCGCCAGCGTCAAGTTCGACGTGGTCAACTACATCCCGACCGAGGATCGCTCGTCGGCGATGAAGCGCTTCGAGGCCGGCGAATTCGACAGTTACGGTGACCTGCCGACCGAACAGCTCGCCGACCTCAGGGCCAAATTCGGCGACCAGGTCCGTGTCGGGCCATATCTCGGCATCTACTATTACGCGATCAAGACCGACAAGGCGCCGTGGGACAATGTCGAACTGCGCAACGCCATCTCGATGGCGATCGATCGCGACTTCCTTGCTGAAAAAGTCTGGCAGAATTCGATGCTGCCCGGCTATTCGATGGTGCCTCCAGGCATCGAGGGCTACACGCCGGCACTGGCCAAATACGCCGACATGTCGCAGATCGACCGCGAGGACGCTGCGAAGAAGATCCTCGAGAAACTCGGCTATACACCCGAGCATCCGTTGAAGATGCAGATCCGCTACAACACCTCGGAAAACCACAAGAACACCGCTGTCGCTATCCAGGAACAGCTGAAGCCGCTTGGCGTCGAGGTCAGCCTGCTCAACACCGACACCAAGACGCACTACTCCTTCCTCGAGCAGAAGGGCGACTATGACGTGGCGCGTGCCGCCTGGATCGCCGATTACAAGGACCCGGAAACTTTCCTCGGCATATCCCGCAAGGCCAGCGGCAATAATTATTCGAGCTACGACAGCCCGAAATTCGAAGCGGCAATGGATAAGGCCGCCGCCGCCGGCGGCAAGCCCGAACAGCGCATGAAGGAACTCGCCGAGGCCGAGCGCATCCTCGTCGACGACGTCGGCGAGATACCGCTTCTCTACTACAGCTACCACGACATCGTTTCCTCGAAGCTGCACGGCTTCGACGACAATGTGATGGACATCCATCCGTCCCGCTTCATCAGCAAGGACTGATCCCTTAGCCAGGCCGCCGCGCAACTCAACGCGCGGCGGCGCCGGTTTGCCATCGCATCGGCCCGGGAACCGGATTCGATTTTCGACAATGTCGGTGCGAAGATTTGAAGGCTAGAGCGCAATCGTCCAGCCGGACGCGCGCTGCTCTGGATCAAGCGGGGCATCGATGCTGCGATTCGTTTTCCGGCGGCTGCTGACCGCCATCCCGACGCTGTTCGTCATCGTGACCATAGCGTTCTTCCTGATACGCGTCGCGCCGGGCGGCCCGTTCAACCAGGAGCGGGGCCTGAGCCCGGAGATCAGAGCCAATCTTGAGGCCCAGTTCGGTCTCAACGACCCGCTCTGGCTGCAGTACCTCCATTATCTAGGCAATCTGCTGCGCGGCAATTTCGGTCCCAGCTACAACATGCCGGATTTCACCGTCGGCGAACTGTTCAGGGAAGGTCTGCCGATCTCGATCCAACTCGGCGCTTCGGCGCTCGTTCTGGCGCTGCTCCTCGGCAGCGTGCTCGGCACTGTTGCCGCGCTCAACCAGAACAAGCTTGCCGACTATTCGGTGATCGCACTGGCGACCGCCGGCAGCACCATACCAACCTTTGTCATCGCCCCGGTAATCCAGCTTGTGTTCGGATTGACCTGGAAGCTGCTGCCGATCGGTGGCTGGGGCGATGGAGCCCTCATCAACAAGGTCGGCCCGGTGCTGACGCTCGCTCTGCCGCAGATCGCCATCGTTGCCCGCCTGATGCGCGGCTCGATGATCGAATCGCTGCACTCGCATCACATCCGCACCGCGCGCGCTCTCGGCCTGTCCGACTGGTCAGTCGTCGTCAAGCATGCACTGCGCGGCGCCATCCTGCCGATCGTCTCCTTCACCGGTCCGGCAGCTGCAGCCCTTCTCACCGGCTCGATCATCGTCGAGACCATCTTCTCTATCCCGGGCATCGGTCGCCATTTCGTCGTTGCCGCGCTCAACCGCGACTACACACTGGTGATGGGAACGGTGGTGGTCATCGCGCTCTTCACCATTGTCTTCAACCTGATCGTCGACGTCCTCTATGGGGTCGTCGATCCGAGGGTGCGCTATGACTGATATCGCAGTTGCCGCACCGGTCGTCGGCCGATCCCTGTGGGGTGACGCCTGGGCGCGCCTCAAGGCCAATCGCGCGGCCATGTTCAGCCTCTATTATCTTGCCTTCATCGCCGTCATCAGCGTGTTTGGGCCCTATTTCGTGCCGCACCAATACACCACCATCTACGCCGACTATGTCCGGACGCCGCCGAGCTTCTCCGCCTATCCGAAGGCCGACATGATCGAAGGCGCTCTCGATGAGGCGATCAGGCGTATGCGCGTCGACATCAAGGAGTGGCGGCAGGAGGGCAGCCGTGTGTTCGTCACCGTCAAATCGTCCAAGCCGATCGACGACCGCAACATTCGCTACCTTGATCGTTCCGATACCTTTGATGACACAAAGATCGAGAGCAAATCGCCGGACGGTCTCGAAATGGTGATGAGTGCCTCGATCAAGCAGCAATATTTCGTGTTCGGCACCGACAATACCGGCCGCGATCTCCTATCCCGAACGCTGATGGCCGGGCGCATATCGCTGGCCATCGGCCTGCTTGCCGGCATCGTGGCCGTGGTCATCGGCGTGCTCTACGGCGCCACCGCCGGCCTTGCCGGCGGCAGGGTCGACGAGGTGATGATGCGTGTCGTCGACGTGCTTTATTCTTTGCCGTTCATCTTCTTCGTCATCATGCTGGTGGTGTTCTTCGGCAGGAACTTCGTGCTGATGTTCCTGGCCGTCGGCGCGGTGCTGTGGCTCGACATGGCGCGCATCGTGCGCGGACAGGCGCTGTCGATCCGCCGGCAGGAATATGTCCAGGCGGCTGAGGCGATGGGCGTCGGCCAGCGCGGCATTCTGCTGCGCCATGTGATCCCCAATTTGCTCGGACCGGTGGTGATCTATATGACGCTGCTGGTGCCGCAGGTCATCATCCTGGAGAGTTTTTTGTCGTTCCTCGGGCTCGGCGTCCAGGAGCCGATGACCAGCTGGGGCGTGCTGATTTCGGTTGGCGCCCAGAACATCGGCTCGGCCAACTGGCTGCTTTTGTTCCCGGCCTTCTTTCTCGTCTCCACGCTGTTCGCGCTGAATTTCGTCGGCGATGGGCTACGCGACGCGCTCGACCCGAAGGATCGTTGAGATGGCTGCTTCCGAAACCATCCTCAGCGTCAAGGACCTTCGCGTCCGCTTCCGCACCCTCGACGGTGTGGTGGAGGCGGTGAAGGGTATCAACATCCACGTCAAATCAGGCGAAACCGTCGCCGTCGTCGGCGAATCCGGTTCCGGCAAGAGCCAGACGATGATGGCGGCGATGAGCCTGCTCGCCTCGAACGGCGAAGCCACCGGCACAGTCGATTATCGCGGCCGTAATCTTTTGACTTTGAGCAAGCCAGAGCTCAACAAGATCCGCGGCCGCAAGATCAGCATGATCTTCCAGGAGCCGATGACGTCGCTCGACCCGCTCTATTCGATTGGCAACCAGCTGATCGAGCCGATCCGCAAGCATCGCGGACTTGGCGCCGCCGCGGCGCGCGAGGAGGCGCTCAAGTTGCTGCGGCTGGTCCATATTCCCGATCCGGAGCGGCGGATGAAATCCTATCCGCACGAGTTGTCGGGCGGCCAGCGCCAGCGCGTCATGATTGCCATGGCGCTGGCCAACGACCCCGACATACTGATCGCCGATGAGCCGACGACCGCGCTCGACGTGACCATCCAGGCGCAGATACTCATGCTGCTCGCCGAACTGCAGCGCAAGCTCGGCATGGCGATCGTCTTCATCACCCACGATCTCGGCATCGTCAGGCGCTTTGCCGATCGGGTCTATGTGATGCGCTATGGCGAGGTGGTCGAGGAGGGCGAGGCGGAAGCGATCTTCGCCAACCCGCAGCACGCCTACACCAAGATGCTACTCGCCGCCGAACCGACCGGCACCAAGGCGCCGCCGCCTCCGAATGCCCCTGTCCTGCTTGAAGGCAGGAACGTCGAGGTGACCTTTAGGATCGGCG
Source organism: Mesorhizobium sp. WSM4830 (assembly GCF_055811495.1). Lineage (NCBI taxonomy): Bacteria > Pseudomonadati > Pseudomonadota > Alphaproteobacteria > Hyphomicrobiales > Phyllobacteriaceae > Mesorhizobium > Mesorhizobium sp. WSM4830. The sequence goes on from NZ_JBVVQI010000003.1 coordinate 106,716, forward strand.
GCGGATTTCTTGGCGGCGAGCCGCTGCTGCTGCGCGCCGTCGATCGCATTTCGATACGGCTGAAGCGCAACCAGACGATCGGCATCGTCGGCGAATCCGGCTCGGGAAAATCGACGCTCGGCCGCGCCTTGCTGCGGCTCCTGCCCAGCGACGGCATCATCCGGCTTGGCGACCGCGACATTTCCCACGCCGACCGCCAGGCGATGCGGCCGCTGCGGCGCGAATTGCAGCTGGTTTTCCAGGATCCGTTCGGCTCGCTGTCGCCACGCATGACCGTCGGCCAGATCATCACCGAGGGGCTCTTGGTCCACGAGCCCAATCTGTCGGGCAGGCAGCGCGATCTCCGCGCGGTCGACGCCTTGCTCGAAGTCGGGCTCGACCCGAACACGCGCAACCGCTATCCGCACGAATTCTCCGGCGGCCAGCGGCAGCGCATCGCCATTGCGCGCGCCATGATCCTCAAGCCGAAGGTGGTGGTGCTGGACGAGCCGACCTCGGCGCTGGACCGCTCCGTGCAGAAGCAGATCGTCGAATTGCTGCGCAAGCTGCAGGCCGACCACGAACTGTCCTATCTATTCATCAGCCACGATCTCGCCGTCGTGCGCGCCATGGCCGACTACATCATCGTCATGAAACAGGGCAAGATCGTCGAGGAGGGACCGGCCGAGGCGATTTTCAGCAATCCGCAGGCAACCTACACGCAGACACTGATGGCCGCGGCCATTGATGTGACGCGATTTCGCCTGAGCGCATAGCGCGATTGGTCAGAACTGCGGTTGTTTCGGGAACAAAAACAGCTAAGCCGCTGTTTTTTCTGGTCGGAGTGGCAGGATTTGAACCTGCGACCCCATCGTCCCGAACGATGTGCGCTACCAGGCTGCGCTACACTCCGTGACCAGACCGCGGGCTTATAGCCGCCGCGTTTGGTTACTGCAAGCGCCAATGGCAGCGCTTCTGTCGCATTTCTTTCGCTTTAGCCGCCACGTCATACAGGTTTCAGTTTCCTGTCGCACAAACACGGCTTAAAGGGCTTGTGGGTGACCGTCCACTTGCCTCGAAGCACCTGATTCAGCCGCCTGGAGTTTGCAGCCTTGTCGATGAAGATCGTTAGCGATGTCAGACCAAACACTTTTGAGTTTGAAACCTCGGCGTTGATCAAGCCGTCCGGGTTTCGCGAATATGATGCGCGCTGGTGGTTCGGCCATCCCGGCTCGAACGAAATGCCGGAACTCAATCTGATCGGCGTCCAGGCGCTCGGCATGGGGCTCGGCACGCTGATCCGTCGCCTGGGTGCCGGACCCGACATCGTCACCGGTCACGATTTCCGCTCCTATTCGCTAGCTATAAAGCTGGCGCTGGTTTCCGGGCTGATGGCGGCCGGCGCACGGGTCAAGGATGTCGGGCTGGCCCTGTCGCCGATGGCTTATTTCGCCCAGTTTGCGCTCGACACGCCATCCGTCGCCATGGTCACTGCCTCGCACAACGAGAATGGCTGGACCGGCGTCAAGATGGGCGCGGCGCGCCCGCTGACTTTTGGTCCGGAGGAGATGAGCGCGCTGAAGGCTATCGTGCTCTCAGGCGATTTCGACCTTGTCGGTGGTGGCTCCTATGACTTCGTTGCGGATTTCCGCAAAACCTACCTCGACGATCTGACAGCGGGAAAGCGTATCTCCAGGAAGCTCAAGGTGGTGGCCGCTTGCGGCAACGGCACCGCCGGGGCTTTCGCTCCCGAGGCACTGGAAAGGATCGGCTGCGAGGTGATCCCGCTCGACGTCGAGCTCGATCATACGTTTCCCAATTACAATCCCAACCCCGAAGACATGCAGATGCTGCACGCCATTCGCGACAAGGTGCTGGAAACGGGCGCCGATGTCGGGCTCGGTTTCGACGGCGACGGCGATCGCTGCGGCGTGGTCGACAATGAAGGCAACGAGATCTTCGCCGACAAGGTCGGCGTCATGCTGGCGCGCGACATTTCGCACCTCTATCCCGGCTCGACTTTCGTCGTCGACGTCAAGTCGACCGGATTGTTCATGACTGACAAGGTGTTGCGGGAAAATGGCGCCGTCACCGACTATTGGAAAACCGGTCACTCCTATATCAAGCGGCGCGTCGCCGAACTCGGCGCTGCCGCCGGTTTCGAGAAATCGGGCCATTTCTTCTTCAATCCGCCGATCGGCCGCGGCTATGACGATGGCCTGGTAACGGCCATCGCCATATGCCAGATGCTGGATCGCAGCCCGCAAAGCAGCATGGCCGACCTCTACCGCGATCTGCCGCTGACCTTCGGCACGCCGACCATGTCGCCACACTGCGCCGACGAGCTCAAATACGGCGTCGTCGAGCGCGTCGTTGGCGACTTTCGCAAGATGAAGGACGAGGGCGCGGTCTTCGCCGGCCAGAAGATCGCCGAACTGATCACCGTCAACGGCGTCAGGGTCGTGGCGGAGGATGGTACCTGGGGGTTGGTGCGCGCATCATCGAACAAGCCGGAGCTTGTGGTGGTGGTGGAGAGCCCGGTATCGTCCGAGCGGCGCCGGCAGATGTTCGAAGCCGTCGATGCGGTGCTGCGCCGCAGCTCCGAAGTCGGCGCCTACAATCAGACCTTTTGAGCACGAGGCTTGTTTTCATGACCGAACGGATCGTCAGTTTTGTGATGAGCGGCGGCGTCGGCTCGCGGCTGTGGCCGCTGTCGCGCGAGGACAATCCCAAGCAGTTTCATGATTTCTCCGGCGACGGCTCGATGCTGGCCAAGACGCTGCGCCGGCTGACCGCGCGGCCGGAGGGCGAAACGCCGGTTTTCCTGATTGCCTCGGAAAGGCACGCCGACCGCGTTCATGCCGACATTGCCGGTCACGAGCTTTCCGGCGGCGGCCCGCTGTTCGAGCCGACCGGACGCAACACTGCCGCGGCCGTCGCTTTGGCAAGCCTGCGCACGCTGTCGGAATTCGGCGACAGCTTGGTGCTGGTGGTGCCGTCCGACCATGAGATCGCGACCGCGCAGCAATTCTGGCGCAGCGTCGAGGCCGGCACGGCGGCCGCGCGCCAAGGCAGGCTGGTGGTGTTCGGCATCAAGCCCGCCCAACCCGAGACCGGTTATGGCTACATCGAGGTGGCCGGCGAGCGCGATGGCATCTGCGATGTCTCGCGTTTCGTCGAAAAACCCGATCTCGCCACGGCGCAGAGCTATCTCGAGGCCGGCAATTTCTACTGGAACACCGGCATCTTCCTGTTTCGCGCCAGTGCCATGCGCGATGCGTTCATGGCCTTCCAGCCCGACATCTGGAGCGCCACCGAGGCTGCCTACCAGGCTGCGACATCGGACCTTTCCGGCCTCTACATGCCTCTGGAGCTCTATGCCGCCATCCCATCGACATCGATCGACTATGCGATCATGGAGCGCGCCAGCGGCATCGCCATGGTGCCGGCCGGCTTTCGCTGGAACGATCTCGGCTCCTGGCAATCGCTGCTCGACGTCGGCCCCTCCGACACTCAGGGCAATGTCATTGTCGGCGATGTCGTCGCCATCGATTGCGAAAACTCCTATATCCGCAGCGACGGCCGCCTGCTGTCGGCCATAGGCCTGAAGGACGTCGCCATCGTGTCGACCGCCGACGCCACTTTCGTCGCGCCGGTCAGCCACAGCCAGAACGTCAAGAAGATCGTCGAGCAGCTCGAAAAAAGCGGCCGCCTCGAGACCAGGTTCACGCCCGCCGACGACCGCGTCATCGAAAGCGGCGCCTGGCAGCGTCGCGTGCACCATTGGCTGTTCGAGGAGACGGTGCCGTTGTGGTCGACGGTCGGCGTCGATGAGCGCCATGGCGGGTTCCACGAGGCGCTCGGCTTCGATGCCTCCCCGCTGATGAAACCCAAACGCATGCGCACGCAGGCCAGGCAGATCTACGCCTTCGCCGTCGCCAAGGCGCGCGGCTGGAACGGCCCGGCCGATCGGCTGATCAGCCACGGCCTCGAATTCATGGCCAGGCACGGACGTACCGACAATGGCGGCTGGGTACGCACGCTCAACATCGACGGCACCGTCGCCGACGCCGCCGAGGATGCCTATGACCATTCCTGCGTGCTCCTGGCGCTGGCGCATGCCCATATGTGCGGCAATCCCGATGCCTTGCGGCTTGGCGAGGAGACCTTTGCGTTCATCGACGCGCATCTCGAGGACGAGCGCCTGACAGGCTTCCGCGAGACCTCGAGCAGCGAGGGCGAGCGCCGCTCCAACCCGCATATGCATCTGCTCGAGGCATTCCTGGCCTGGCATCAGGCGACCGGCGAACGCGCCTACCTTCGCCGCGCCGCGCGCATCGTCGATCTGTTCCGCAGCCATTTCTTCGACCCGGAAAGCTGGACGCTGGGTGAGTATTTCGACCATGAATGGCGGCCGGCCCCTGGCGAGAAGGGCACGTGGACCGAACCTGGCCATCATTTCGAATGGGCCTCGCTGCTGGTCGACTTCGCCGGGCGCAGCGGCCAGAGCGGCTTGACCGGGCTCGCCCGGAAACTTTATGCGTCGGCGATTGCCAATGGCCTGAACCGCGCTACAGGCCTCGCCTACGGCGCGGTTTCCCGGCAAGGACTGCCGCTCGACCGCGTCTCGCGCAGCTGGCCGCAGGCCGAAGCGATCAAGGCGGCGATCGCGCTGGACGGTTCGGGCGGTCCCGACCTGAAGCCGGAAATCGAGGCGCGTGTCGGCCGGCTGTTCCGCTGGCACATCAATCCGGCACCGCTCGGCCTGTGGATCGACCGCATCGACGAGCGTGGCCGCTCGCTGGCAAGCGAGGTGCCGGCCAGCATCTTCTATCATCTGGTCTGCGCGCTGACCCAGTATCTCGACGGCACGGCCCGCAAGGATCAGTACGGGCTGGCGACATCCCCCGTCTCGACATAGACCGACTTCAGCTGCGAATAGAGCGCCAGTGCCGCGAGCGAATTCTCGCGGCCGATGCCGGACTGCTTGAAGCCGCCGAAGGGGATTTCGACCGGCGTCAGATTGTAGGCGTTGATCCAGCAGGTGCCGGCCTGCAATTCGGCGATGACGCGGTGGGCGCGCTGCAGGTCGCGTGTGAACACGCCGGCGGCGAGGCCGAATTCGGTGTCGTTGGCGCGATCGATCACCTCGTCCTCGCTGTCGAATTTCAGCACGCTCATAACTGGCCCGAAAATCTCCTCGCGGGCGATGCGCATTGTGTCCGTGACACCGGTGAACACCGTCGGCTCGACGAAGAACCCACCCTGGAAGCCCTGCAGCGAAGGCACATTGCCGCCGCAGGCGAGCACCGCGCCATCCTGCTTGCCGGCCTCGATGTAAGAGACCACCTTGTCGTGCTGCGCCTTCGAGACCAGCGGCCCCATCTGCGTGTCCGGATCGAGCGGATCGCCAATGCGGATTTTCTTCGTCCGTTCGGTCAGCCTCTCGACGAAACGGTCATGGATGCTGCTCTGCACGAACACCCGCGTGCCGTTGGAGCAGATCTGGCCGGTCGAATAGAAATTGCCGAGCATGGCGCCGCCGATGGCATTTTCGAGGTTGGCGTCATCGAAGACGATCAGCGGCGACTTGCCGCCGAGCTCCATCGTCGCGTGCTTCATCTTTGAGCCGGCGTGCGACAGCACCTTGCGGCCGGTCGGCACCGAGCCAGTCACCGAGACCTTGGCGACGACATCATGTCCGACAAGGCCGGCGCCGACATCGCCAAAGCCTTGCACGACGTTGAACAACCCGTCGGGCAGACCGGCCTCGGTGTAGATCTCGGCGAGCGCCAGCGCTGAAAGCGGCGTGTTCTCCGACGGTTTGAACACCATCGCATTGCCCATGGCGAGGGCGGGTGCGGATTTCCAGCCGGCGATCTGGATCGGGTAGTTCCAGGCGCCGATGCCGACGCAGACGCCGAGCGCCTCGCGCCTGGTATAGGCAAAGGGTCCGCCGAGATCGACAGCCTCGCCATTAAAGGCGGCGACGGCGCCGCCGAAATATTCCAGGCAATCCGCCGCCGACGGGGCGTCGGCAACCAGCGTCTCCTGGATCGGCTTACCGGTATCCAGCGTCTCGATGCGCGCCAGATCGGCATTGCGCGCCCGCAAAATGTCGGCGGCGCGGCGCAGGATGCGGCCGCGTTCGACCGGCTTCAGCCGCGCCCAGGCCGGTTGTGCCGCACGCGCCGCCTCGATCGCGAGCTCCAGCACGTTCGGTGTCGCCGAGCGCAGCATGGCGATGGTCTCGCCGGTTGCCGGATAGATGACCGGCAGGGGCGCGCCGCGCTCGTCGTCGATATAGCGGCCGTTGACATAATGCGATGCCGTTGGCTGGGCGCGCATGACTGTTCTCCAAATCGTCTTTTCGCGGCATGCAGAATATGCGTCCGCCGGATCATGGCCTATCTGTCCGACGCCTGCCAGCGCGGATTGATCCATGGTTCCTGGTTGGACGGTGGCAGCGGCGTACGCCCGAGAATGTGGTCGGCGGCCTTCTCGCCGGTCATGATCGACGGCGCGTTGAGGTTGCCGTTGGTGACGCGTGGAAAGATCGAGGAATCGGCGACCCGCAGCCCTTCGACGCCGATGACGCGGCATTCCGGATCGACGACGCTCATCGCATCGTCGGCACGGCCCATCTTGCAGGTGCCGCAAGGGTGGTAGGCGCTTTCGGCGTGGTCGCGGATGAAGGCGTCGAGCTCCTCATCCGATTGTACATGTGAACCCGGCGACAGTTCCTTGCCGCGGTAGGGATCGAAGGCTGCTTGCCCGAAGATCTCGCGGGTCAGCCGGATGCAGTGACGGAACTCCGTCCAGTCGTCCGGATGCGACATGTAGTTGAAGCGGATCACCGGCTTCGATCTGGGATCGGGCGAGCGCAGCGTGACCGAACCGCGCGACTTCGACCGCATCGGCCCGACATGCGCCTGGAAACCATGCGCCTTCGCCGCCGCCTTGCCGTCATAGCGGACGGCGGCCGGGATGAAGTGATACTGGATATCGGGATAATCGACGCCGGCGCGCGAGCGCACGAAGGCGGCCGCCTCGAAATGATTGGTGGCGCCGAGGCCGGACTTGAAGAACAGCCATTGTGCCCCGATCAGCGCCTTCGAAAACGGGTTCAGCACCGAGTTCAGCGTGATCGGCTTTGTCGATTCCTGCTGGATGTAGAGTTCCATATGGTCCTGCAGATTGCGGCCGACGCCGGGCCGGTCGGCGATCACCGGGATGCCGTTCTCCCTAAGGTGCTGGCCGGGGCCGATGCCGGACAGCATCAGGATCTTGGGCGAGTTGATCGAGGACGCGGCAACGATCACCTCGCGCCGCGCTCTGACCACCTGAATCCGTTTGCGCACTTCGATCTCGACGCCGGTGGCGCGTTGATTCTCGATGATTACCCGCCGGGCGAAACCCTTGACCAGGCTGACATTTTTCCGCCTCAGCGCCGGCCTCAGATAAGCGCTCGCCGCTGACCAGCGACGGCCGCGGCGAATGGTCTGCTCCATCGGCCCAAAGCCTTCCTGCTTCGCGCCGTTATAGTCGTCGGTCAGCTCGAAGCCGGCCTGACGGCCTGCCTCGACGAAGGCGCCATAGAGTGGGTTCGTTCTCGAGCCGCGCTGCACAGTCAGCGGCCCGCCATGGCCGCGCCAGCCATCCTCGCCGCCTGCGCTGTCCTCCATGCGCTTGAAATAGGGGAGCACGTCGGCAAAGCCCCAGCCGGCCGCGCCCTGTTCGGCCCAGTGGTCGAAGTCGCGGGCATGGCCGCGCACATAGACCATGCCGTTGATCGACGACGAGCCGCCGATCACCTTGCCGCGCGGCGTCGCCAGCACGCGGCCGCCGAGATGCGGCTCCGGCTCGCTGGCAAAGCCCCAGTCGTAGAGGCTCATATTGAGCGGGATCGACAGCGCCGACGGCATCTGGATCAGCGGCCCGATATCGCTGCCGCCATATTCGATGACGATCACCGAATGCTTGCCGTCCTCCGACAGCCGGTAGGCCATGGCCGAACCGGCCGAGCCGGAGCCGATAATGACGAAATCCGCTTCAAGCATGGTTCATGCGCGCCCATGGTTCATATGCGCAATGAAATCGGCCAGCGAGACGTTGCCGCCGGTTGCCATTACGAGAACGGTCTTGGCGGTCACGTCGACCTTGCCGCCCAGCAGTGCCGCGAGCGAAGCAGCGCCCGAAGGTTCGAGCACCAACTTCAGCCGCTCGAAGGCGATTTGCATGGCGCGCCGCACCGAAGCATCGTCGACGGTGACGCCGCGAACGCCGGCGGCCTTCACCGCTGCGAACGGCGCGTCGCCGGGCCGCCGCGACATCAGCCCATCGCAGATCGATTTCGGCCCGATCGGCATGGTTTCGATGGCGCCATGCGCCAACGACGAGCCCATGCCGTCAAAACCTTCCGGCTCCACGCCGATGATCTTCGTGGTTGGCGACAGGTAGTGGAAGGCCAGCGAAACACCGCCGATCAGGCCGCCGCCGCCGACCGAGCAGAACAAGAGATCGGCCTCGACCTGCCTGGCGGCGAGCTGGTCGAGTGCCTCCAGCCCGGCACCGGCCTGGCCGGCGACGATCTCCGGATCGTCGAACGGGTGCAGCCGCGCCAGGCCTTCGCTCGCGGCGATCTCGCGCGCCTTGGCGGCAGCGACTTCCTCACGCGCGCGCTCGCCATGGTCGGTCAGCACGACGCGGGCGCCATAGCCCGACGTGGCATCGCGTTTGGCGGCAGGCGCGTCGATCGGCATGACGATGGTGACGGGAATGCCAAGCGCCTGGCCCGCCGCCGCCAGCCCTTGCGCGAAATTGCCGGAGGAGTAGGCGACGACGCCATTTTTGGCTTCATCGGGCGACAGCCGCTTCAGCCGCCAATAGGCGCCGCGCACCTTGAACGATCCAGCCCATTGCAGCGACTCGGCCTTGACGAAGACGCGGGCGGCGCCGGTCTCGCGGGCGAGTGCCGCCGATTCCAGCAGCGGCGTGATCTGCGTCGCCTTCGAGGTGACGGCATAGGCCTGCCTGAGATGGTCGAGCGAGGGGAGGAGACTATCTGTCATCATTCGCCTCGCGGAAAGCGCTTCTGCTCTTCGAGCAGGTCGAGGTTCATATGGTTGCGCATGTAGCGCTCCGATGCCTTCTGGAGCGGCTGGAATTCCCAGGGGTAATGGGTGCCGTTGCGCAGCGCCGGGTAGACCACCCAGCGGCGTGCCTGGCTGGCACGCACCGCCGCGTCGAACGCAGCCATGTCCCAGCGCGCCCGCACCTTGTCGGTGAAAGCGGCCACCAAAGCCGCATTGGCCGGATCGGCGGCGAGGTTGGTCAATTCCCGCGGATCCGATTCAAGATCAAACAGTTGCGGCGGGTCGATCTCGCAATGGATGAATTTGTAGCGGCCCTCGCGCATCGCCACGATCGGGGCGTTGGAGCCTTCGGCAGCATATTCCATCAGCACCGGCGCGGAGCGTTTCTTTCCGTTCAGCAGCGGCAGCAGCGATTGGCCGTCGGTCCACGGCGCAATCGCGCTGATGTCGATGCCGGCGAGGTCGCAAAGCGTCGGCGTCACGTCGAGGTTGGAGACCGGCGTCTCGATAAGGCCGGCGGCGATGCCGTTGCCGGCGATCATCAGAGGCACCCGCGCCGAACCTTCGAAGAAGCACATCTTGAACCACAGGCCGCGCTCGCCGAGCATGTCGCCATGGTCCGAGCAGAACAGGATGATTGTGTCGTCGAGCATGCGCGTAAGCTCGAGCACGGACAGCAATTCGCCGAGCTTGTCGTCGAGATATGAGATGTTGGCGAAATAGCCGCGCCGCGCGCGGCGGATCTGCTCCGTGGTGATGTCGAACCTGTCATAGTCGCTGGCGCGGTAGAGCCGCTGCGAATGCGGGTCCTGCCTGTCATAAGGAATGAAGCCGACCTCCGGCTCGAGCGCCGGGCAATCCTCGTAGTGGTCCCAGTAGCGCCGCCGTGCGACGTAGGGATCGTGCGGATGGGTGAAGGAAACAGTCAAGCACCAGGGGCGATGTGCGGCGTCGTCGGAGACGCGGGCAAAATCATAAAGCTTCTGCACCGCATGGAAGGCGACCTCGTCGTCATATTCCAGCTGGTTGGTGATCTCGGCAGTACCGGCGCCGCTCACCGAGCCGAGATTGTGATACCACCAGTCGATCCGCTCGCCGGGCTTGCGATAGTCCGGCGTCCAACCGAAGTCGGCCGGATAGATGTCGGTGGTCAGCCGCTCTTCGAAACCGTGCAATTGGTCCGGGCCGACGAAATGCATCTTGCCGGAGAGGCAGGTGTGATAGCCGGCAGCGCGCAGATGATGAGCAAAGGTCGGGATCGAAGACACGAATTCGGCGGCGTTGTCATAGACCCCTGTGCGTGACGGCAACTGGCCGCTCATGAATGCGGCGCGGCCCGGCGCGCAGAGCGGCGAGGCGGTGTAATTGTTACAAAAACGAGCCGAACGTGCGGCCAGCGCCTTCAGATGCGGCGCGTGCAGGAAGTCCGCCGGCCCATCCGGAAACAGCGTTCCGTTGAGCTGATCGACCATCACGATCAGGATGTTGGGTCGCTTGGATGTCACTGCTTCTGCCGTCCGCTGAGCTTCGTTTCGAGATAGTCCTCGACCAGTGCAATCGCGGTCGCGGCATCGGGGACGCCGTCCTTCAGCGCGCGCCTGATATAGAGCCCGTCGATCAGCGCCGCCGTCGCTTCGGCGATCCGGTCGGCCTCGCTTCTCGGCAGGATGCCGGTCAGCCCGCTGAGCAGATTGGAATGCAGCCGCCGCGCATAGACCCTGAGCAGCCGGCGAAGTGCTGCCGATTTCTGCGCCTCGACATAGAAGGCGAGCCATGCGGCGATCGTTTCGGGCTGGAACTGGATGTCGGAGAAATTGACCGCGACCACTGCCGAGACGCGCTGGCGCGCCGAGCCGGCTGCGCGAAGCGCGCGGCGCGTGTCGGCGGTGAGCTCGCTCAGGATGTGCCGCATCGTCGCCAACAGCAACTCGTCCTTGGCACCGAAATAATGGTGGGCAAGCGCCGAGGACACGCCGGCACGCCCGGCGATTTCCGACATCGTCACATCAAGCGAGCCGCGCTCGCCGATCGCCGAGATCGTTGCGTCGATGAGCGCCCTGCGGCGCAACGGCTCCATTCCGAGTTTCGGCATTCCTGCTCCGGCCTTTTGGGGCAAGATTATTTTTTATTGACGCATCAATCAACAAAAATCCAGCCTGATTTGCTGGCAAAAGCCAGGCACTATGACCAGATGATCAAGATCAAGCGATTGTGCGGTTCTGGCCCCTTCACGAAGCCGGCGGAACGGTTCATGCTTGAACAATGCTGAGCGCGCCGCAGTATCGCGTGGCCCAGGTCCACAGGATGGAGATCGCCATGACAGCATGCATCGTCGGTTGGGCGCATTCGCGCTTCGGCAAGCTCGAAGGCGAGACGTTGGAGGGCCTGATCACCAAGGTGGCAGTCGAGGCGCTCGATCATGCCGGCATCGGTCCGGATGACGTCGACGAGATCGTGCTCGGCCACTTCAACGCCGGGTTTTCCGCCCAGGATTTCACCGCGAGCCTGGTCCTCCAGGCCGACGACCGGCTGCGCTTCAAGCCGGCGACCCGCGTCGAGAACGCCTGCGCCACCGGCTCGGCGGCGGTCAGGCAAGGCATCCGCGCCATCGACGCCAATGCCGCCCGTATCGTGTTGGTGGTCGGCGCCGAGCAGATGACGACGACGCCCGGTCCCGAGATCGGAAAGAACCTGCTCAAGGCCTCGTATCTGCCGGAGGACGGTGACACGCCGGCAGGCTTCGCCGGCGTCTTCGGCAAGATCGCCCAAGCCTATTTCCAGCGCTACGGCGACCAGTCGGATGCGCTGGCGATGATCGCCGCCAAGAACCACAAGAACGGCGTCGACAATCCCTACGCGCAGATACGCAAGGATTTCGGCTACGAGTTCTGCCGGCAGGAAAGCGAGAAGAACCCGTTCGTCGCCGGTCCGCTGAAGCGCACAGACTGCTCGCTGGTGTCGGACGGAGCCGCCGCACTTGTCCTTGCCGACACGGCCACAGCGCTGAAGATGCGCCGCGCCGTCGCCTTCCGCGCCAATCAGCATGTGCAGGATTTCCTGCCGATGTCGAAGCGCGACATTCTCGCCTTCGAAGGCTGTGAGCAGGCCTGGAACCAGGCGCTGAAGCAGGCGGGCGTGACGCTCGGCGACCTGTCCTTCGTCGAGACGCATGACTGTTTCACCATCGCCGAACTGATCGAGTATGAGGCGATGGGCCTGGCAAAGCCGGGCGAGGGCGCCAAGCTGGTCCTGGATGGCGAGACGGCGAAAGATGGAAGGCTGCCGGTCAATCCGTCGGGCGGGCTGAAGGCCAAGGGCCATCCGATCGGTGCCACCGGCGTATCGATGCATGTGCTGAGCGCCATGCAGCTCGTCGGCGAGGCGGGCGGCATCCAGGTGCAGGGAGCGAAGCTCGGCGGCATCTTCAACATGGGTGGTGCTGCGGTCGCCAACTACGTTTCCATTCTCGACCGGATCAGATAAACCCGCCCGCATTGCGGGAGGTGACATGACAAATCCGGTTCTGGTCGAAGTCTTGCGCGGCGCAATCGTCGAGAGCGCGCATCGCGGCGCTGTTTCCGTATTCGACGCCGACGGCAAGCCTGTCTGGGAGATCGGCGACACGGCACAGCCGGTGTTCCCGCGTTCGGCGGTCAAGGCGATCCAGGCGTTGCCGCTGGTCGAGAGCGGCGCTGCCGATGCCTACGGCTTCGGTGATCGGGAGCTGGCGCTGGCCTGCGCCTCGCATTCCGGCGAGCCGCCACATGTCGAGCTCGCGAGGGCCATGCTGGCGAAGGCCGGCCTCGACGAGACGGCACTCGAATGCGGCGCGCATTGGCCGTCGAACCATGGGGCGACGCTGGCGCTTGCCCGCGCCGGCAGCGTACCGAACGCGCTGCACAACAATTGTTCCGGCAAGCACTCAGGCTTCCTATGCACCTGCGTTCACAGCGGCATCGCCCATCGTGGTTACGTCAAGGCTGGCCATGCCTCGCAGGAAATGGTGCGCGAAGCGATGCAGGCGGTGACCGGTGCTGCCCATGGCGCCGATCACCGCGGCACCGACGGCTGCTCGATTCCGACCTATGCCGTGCCGCTGCGCAGCTTTGCCCTTGGCTTTGCCCGCATGGCGACAGGTGCCGGCTTCGAGCCGGTGCGCGCCCGGGCGGCGGAGCGGCTGCTTTCCGCCTGCATGGCCGAGCCGTTTTTCGTCGCCGGCACGGGCAGGTCCGATGTCGCGATGATGGAGGCAGCGCCGGGCCGGATTTTCGTCAAGGGAGGCGCCGAAGGCGTTTTTTGCGCCGCCGTTCCGGAGCTTGGCCTTGGCATCGCGCTGAAATGTGACGATGGCGCCGGCCGCGCCGCTGAAGTGATGGTCGCGGCTGTGCTGGCAAAGCTTTTGCACGCCGACCACGCGCTGGCGGCGAAACTGATCGAACAGGCAAATCCGCCCATCGAAAGCCGGATCGGCGCCAAAGTCGGCGCCCTCCGGCACACCGCCGCCCTCAACTGACGTGATTGCGCTCGACGGTCAAATGCGCATAGCCGGCATTGCCTGAGGCGGCGAGGTCGCCGGTTACCGGCTCGGCCCAGCGCTGGCCGACGATCGCGCCGTTCTGGACCCCGTCGATGACATTGTCGGAAATGATTGCCGTTCCGGCACCTTCGACCACGGTGACGACGATGCCGGTCCCCGCCTTGCGGATGACATTTCCCGTGGCGACTACATTGCGCATGAACGGTCCCCAGCCGATCTGCATGCCGTAGAGCGGCGCATTCTCGACGACATTGCCGGCAACGGTGGTGTCTGCCTCGACGCTGATGCCGACGCCGAAGCCGGGCGCGTCGGCAGGGTAGGGGCCGCTGGTCGACAGATTGCGGACAATGTTGCCGGAGCAGACGCCCATGCGGCCGCCCTCGTTGAAATTGACGATCGAAATGCCGTTCGCGGCGCCATCGACGATGTTGTTGCCGATGACCGCTCCTTCGAATGAGAATTCGGAATACACGGCCGTTTCGCCCGCGCGCGAGCAGGTATTGCCGGCTATCTGCAAATTGCTGGCACTGTTGGCGCGGATCGCCGAAAACGCGCAGTCCGAAACAATATTGCCGGAGATGATGACGTTGCCGGCGCGGAAGGCATTGATGCCGTTGCCGTTCTGGCCGGTTCCGCCGCTGCGCGCCTGGATGCGTTCGATGCGGTTGCCGCTGACGATCGTGCCGTCTTCCGCCGCCTGCCAGCGGTGCACGAGAATGCCGCCATTGGCGCAGTCGCAGACGCTATTGCCTGATATTTCCAGGCCATCGGCCTCAACCGAATAGATGCCGGCATCGGCTGCACCGGATATCTCCGAGCGCTCGATGCGGCCCGAGGCATGCTCGAGCGCCAGACCGTTCTTGCCGCTGCCGGTCATCTGGCAGTTGTCGACGACCAGATGGGCGATGCGGCGCAGATCGAGCAGGCCTTGCGTGTAGTCCCCCATCCAGCGGTTGCTGCCGTCGAACACCAGCCCGCTGAGTTCGATATGCTCGGCCTGTTCGGCCATGATGAGATGGCCGTTGCCGCCGTAGACGATCCGCGACGCGCCCGGCACGCCAGACAGGCGTACCCGGCCGGGCAGCGACAGGTTGGAAACGATATAGATCCCCGGCGGCAGGAACACCGGCATGTCGTGGTCGTGCGCGTCGCGCAGCAGCTTGGTGAAAGCCTTGCTCTGGTCGTCAAGCGCGCCGGGCCGAACGCCGAGCTCGGTCGCGTTGATGGCGCCACGTATCGCGGCTTTCTCGATGCCGGGCAGGTTTTTCGCCGCGGCCTTGCCGAGCGAAAGCCCCATGACGGCAAAGCCGGCGGTCTGCGCAAGCAGCGTTCGTCTGTTCAACATCGGCACAGATTCCTTGCGTTCAACGGTCGCGCCGCAGGATTCGTGCCAGACAGGATCGGCCCGGATCGGCCCCGACGTCGGTTCGCCGGCTACGGCTTGTGGAGTCGTCGCGTCAGGCATAAGTTCGATAGATGAGCAGGGCCTTCACCCGCGAAGAAGACAGCGAAAACGCCATCGCCGGCATCGGCGAGCGGCCGATCAGTCATCACCGCAATCTGGTGACGGAACGCGGCCTGGCGCTGATCGATGCGGAGGTGGCCGCTCTGCGCGACGAACTGGGCAGAGCCGAAAAGAGGGCCGACCGCGAGCGCATCGCGCTGGTGTCGCGTGACCTCCGCTATTGGACGGCGCGGCGGGAAAGCGCCGAGCTTTCGGTGCCGGAACCGGGCAGCGACATGGTTCGCTTCGGTATGGGCGTCACCCTGGAAAGCGACGACGGCAAGAAGGTGCACTGGAAGATCGTCGGCGAGGATGAGGCAAATCCCGCCAAGGGGACAATTTCCCATATGTCGCCGATGGCGATGGCGCTGTTCGGCAAGAAGGTCGGCGAAGTTGCCGTGGTCAATGGCAAGGAATGGGAGATCGTCAAGCTCTCCGACAATTAGTCTTCGAGCTTGACGACATGATCGCGGAAGAACGCCGCGGCGCCGGCCTCGTCGATTTCGCCGGCGGCGACCATCATGACCAGTTGAATAATGTCCGCCTGCTCGGCTTCGATGCTCAAGCCATTGAAATAAAGGAACAGGTCGGCCGCCGCGAAAGCAGTACGCTTGTTTCCGTCGACGAATGGATGGTTTTTGGCGATACCGAAAAGATAAGCGGACGCCAGCTCACAGAGATCGGGCTCGCCATAGATTTCCCTCTGCTGCGGCCTGTAGAGCGCCGACTCCAGCATTCCTTCCTCGCGGATGCCCGCTGCGCCGCCGTGGAGGCGCAGCTGCTCGGCGTGAAGCGCCTCCACGAATTCCCGCAAATGATGCTCGGTCATTTTGCGAGCGCGCGGTAGGCAACCTCATACTTCTTCATCCGCTCGCGCGCGATCTTCATCTTGCGCTCGAATTCTTCAGCAGTGTCCTCGGTGCGGCGCAGACGAAGCTCATCGCCTTCCTGGACGATGACGATGCTGTCGCCCGCCTTCAGGTTCATGCGGTCGAGAATTTCCTTCGGCAGGATCACGCCTTCGGAATTGCCGATCTTGCGAATGGTCGTGTTCATGGTGAGACATCCTGTTGCAACGCTGATTATAACTCAGCCTGTTTTCGTTGCAACAGACATTATAACAACGCGTCAGCCGGCCTGCAGCAGCCGGTCCATCAGCCGGTCCGCCGCTTCCGGGATGACCGTGCCGGGCGGGAAGATTTCAGTGGCGCCTGCCTGCCGGACCGCGTCGTAATCCTGCGGCGGGATGACGCCGCCGGCGACGATCAGCATGTCGTCGCGGCCGAGCTTCTTCAGCGCCTGTTTGAGTTCGGGAATAAGCGTCAAATGGCCTGCCGCCAGCGACGAGGCGCCGACGATGTGCACGTCATGCTCGACCGCCAGCCTGGCGATCTCGTCCGGCGTCTGGAACATCGGCCCGACGGTGACGTCGAAGCCGAGGTCGGTAAAGGCGGTGGCGATTACTTTCTGGCCGCGATCATGGCCGTCTTGCCCCATTTTGGCGACCAGAATGCGCGGCTTGCCGCCGGACTTCTCCTCGAACGCTACGATCTTGTCCTGCAGCCGGTCGACCACTGGATTGTCGCCGAGCGCGTTGCGATAGACGCCGGAGATCGTCTGCACCGAGGCGACATGGCGGCCGAAGACTTTTTCCAGCGCCAGCGAAATCTCGCCGACCGTGGCGTTGGCGCGTGCGGCCCGGATGGCGAATTCCAGCAGGTTTCCGTTACTCCCGGCAGCACGGGTCAGCGCATCGAGCGCGCTCTCGACGGCGGCGACGTCACGCGTGCCTTTCAGCCGTTGCAGCTTCGACAATTGCCGTGCCCTGACCTCGGCGTTATCGATCTTCAGCACGTCGACATCGATGTCCGTCCCGGGCTGGTGGGCATTGACGCCGACCACGATCTGTTCGCCGGAATCGATGCGCGCCTGGGTGCGCGCGGCAGCCTCTTCGATGCGCAGCTTCGGTAGGCCCTTTTCGATCGCCGCGGCCATGCCGCCGAGGGTCTCGACCTCCTCGACATGCGCAAGCGCACGCGCCGCCAGATCATGCGTCAGCCGTTCGAGATGGGCGGAGCCGCCCCACGGGTCGATGATGCGCGTCGTGCCGGATTCCTTCTGCAGGATGAGCTGTGTGTTGCGGGCGATGCGGGCCGAATGGTCGGTCGGCAGCGCCATTGCCTCGTCGAAGGAATTGGTGTGCAGCGACTGCGTATGCCCTTGAGTCGCCGCCATCGCCTCGATCATGGTGCGGATGATGTTGTTGTAGGGATCCTGCGCCGTCAGCGACCAACCGGAAGTCTGGCAATGGGTGCGCAGCGACAGCGAGCGCTCGTCCTTAGGCGAAAAGTTCTTCAGCATCAGGCTGGCCCACAAAAGGCGGGCTGCTCTCAGCTTGGCGACTTCCATGAAGAAGTTCATGCCGATCGCCCAGAAGAAGGAAAGGCGCGGCGCGAAACGGTCGATGTCGAGGCCGGCCGCGACGCCGGCGCGCGCATATTCGATACCGTCGGCAATCGTGTAGGCGAGCTCGAGATCCGCCGTCGCACCTGCCTCCTGCATGTGGTAGCCGGAGATCGAGATCGAATTGAACTTCGGCATGTGCTTGGAGGTGTAGGAAAAAATGTCCGACACGATCCGCATCGAAGGTTTCGGCGGATAGATGTAGGTGTTGCGCACCATGAACTCTTTCAGGATGTCGTTCTGAATGGTCCCGGCGAGATCCTTCTGCGCGACGCCCTGTTCCTCCGCCGCCACGATATAGAGCGCCATGATCGGCAGCACCGCGCCGTTCATCGTCATCGATACCGTCATCTCGTTAAGCGGGATGCCGTCGAACAGCTGGCGCATGTCGAGAATGGAATCGATGGCGACGCCGGCCATGCCGACATCACCGGCGACGCGCGGATGGTCGCTGTCGTAGCCGCGATGCGTGGCGAGATCGAAGGCGACCGACAGGCCTTTCTGGCCGGCGGCAAGGTTGCGCCGGTAGAAGGCGTTGGACTCTTCGGCCGTCGAGAAGCCGGCATATTGCCGGATCGTCCAGGGTTGCTGGACATACATCGTCGGATAGGGGCCGCGCACGAAAGGCGGCAGGCCCGGATAGGTATCGAGGTGCGGCAAGCCCTTGAGATCGCTCTGGTTGTAGAGATGCTTGACGGCGATGCCTTCCGGCGTCATCCGCTGACCTTTGACCTCGACCGGAACCCGCCGTGGCGGCGACCAGCCGATCTGGCTGAAATCCGGGATCATGGTGCGGCTCCGATCGACTGATCGATGCGGATCGGAAACAGCGGCTCGCACACCGCAACGCCTTCGGTGAAGGCAGGCCGCCTCTCCGCCGCCAGCGTCTCGACAGGACGCTCGGTTTTCGGTGGGTGCAGCGTCGTGCCGACGATCGCCCGTTCGCCCGCCTGGTAGGCAGCGTTGCGGCGGGCGGAAGCTGCCTGGACGCGTTTCTGGATATCGCCTTGCTCAAGGCTGGACAGCACGCCACCTTCCGCCTCGATCTGCTGGAACTCTTGCCAGGCCGCCGTGCAGAGCTCCGCAGTCAGGGCTTCGACGGCGCCCGAACCGCAAGCCGGATCGGCGACGTGGTCGATGTGGCTTTCATTGGCCATGATCAATTGCGCGTTGCGGGCAACGCGGCGGGCAAAACCCGCGGGCAGGCCGTGCGCGATGGTGTGCGGCAGGATGGCGATCGAATCCGCGCCGCCGGCGGCAGCCGCAAAAGCGGCGATGGTGGTGCGCAGGATGTTGGTTTCAGGGTCGGCCGCCGTCATCATCCTGAAGGAGGTTTCAGCATGGATGCTGGCGGTGGAGGGCGGTATCGAGCAGGCCTCCTGGACACGCGCCCACAGCCTGCGCAATGCCCTGACCTTGGCCGTCGAAACGAACTGGTCCTGGTCGACGCTCAGCGCAAAACCGATATGCGGCGCCGCATAGACAAGCGGCTGGCGCGCCTTCTCGAACAGCCTCAGATAGGAGACGGCCGACGCGAGCATGGTGCCAAGCTCCTGCGCCTCGGTGGCGCCGGCATTGTGGAACACCCGCCCGTCGGCTTCCAGCAGCACGCCGGGCACGCCCATCGAAAAGAAATGCGCCAGCGACTGCGGCATCGAAGCCTGCAAAGCCTCGATCGACATGCGTAGCTTGCCGGTCCCGGCAAAGATCGCCGCCGGATCGATGCCGAAGGAGAGGTTGAGCTTTGCCGGGTCGGAGCGGCGCTTGGTCAAAAACGCCACCAGCCAGTCGGCCACGGCTCGGCTCCAGGGATGGGCGTCGATGCGGATCTGGATGCGGTTGAGCGGCACGCCGTCGAGCACGCCCTCCAGCGCCTCCGCCGTCCTCGGCAAGCCGTAGCCGAAGGCGTTCGGCGCGCCTTCGAAGACAAGCGACAGTCCGGTAGCACCCTGCGCGATGTCTTCCAGCGCCTGCGCACTGGCTCGGGCTATGTCGGGATCGTCGATGCGCTGGCTGACGATCCACGGTGATCCCGGGTTGGCGCGCACGACAGGCTCGGCGGTTACCGAACGCTCGTAGAGCGGCTCGACGCGGATGGCGTCGTCCGTATGCGAGACGAGCTTTTCCTCGAAGGACCCGCCGGCCAGCGCCTTCTCCGCCAGCGCCAGCCATCGTTGCCGGTCGACGTTCGGAAGTTCGGCATCCTGGGTCAAGGCACCGGCGACCATCCGTTCTCCTCGTTCTAGCGGCCGCAGCGGCCGACCATGTCAGTCTACGGTCCCCGGCCCGATATCACAATGCAGCACACATGCCGTGCAACACGCCTTTCGTGACGGCGACCGTCAATCGATTGCCAAACATGGGCAGGTTCCGCAAGCTCCAAAAGCCATTTTCAACGACGCCCATTGTCGCTGCGCAATGGCCTCACTATACCTGCGGCGGGGCTCCCTTTTCTTCAAGGGATCAGGGCATTCAACCCTATAGGTTTGCGGAGACCGGACAAATGGCCGACGATACCAGTATCTTCATGGGAGCCAGCCGCAAGCCGGACGACAGCTATCAGCGGCCCGAACAGCTTTTGCTGCAGTATGGCAATCGTCACGGCCTGGTCACCGGCGCGACCGGCACCGGCAAGACGGTGACCCTGCAGATATTGGCCGAGGGTTTCTCCAATGCCGGCGTGCCGGTATTCTGCGCCGACATCAAGGGCGACCTGTCGGGTATCGCCATGATGGGCACAGCGCAGGATTTCCTGGTCAAGCGGGCCGAGCAGGTCAAGCTCGATCCCTATGAATTCCAGGAATTCCCGGTCATCTTCTGGGATCTGTTCGGCGAGCAGGGCCACCCGATCCGCGCCACCATCTCGGAGATGGGGCCGCTGCTTCTGTCGCGGTTGATGAACCTTTCCGAAGCACAGGAAGGCATCATGAATATCGCCTTCCGCATCGCCGACGAGGAAGGCCTTCTGCTGCTCGACCTGAAGGACCTGCAGTCACTGCTGGCCAACATCGCCGATCGCGCCGAAGAGATCGGCGCCCGCTACGGCAACGTGACGAAACCTTCGGTCGGTGCCATCCAACGCACGCTGCTGGTCCTGGAGCAGCAGGGCGCTGCCAATTTCTTCGGCGAGCCGGCATTGCGGATCGCCGATATCATGCGCACCACGCGCGATGGACGCGGCGCCATCAGCGTGCTCGCCGCCGACAAGCTGATGATGAATCCGCGGCTCTATGCGACGTTCCTGCTGTGGCTGATGTCGGAACTGTTCGAGGAACTGCCGGAGGTCGGCGACCCGGACAAGCCGAAGCTGGTCTTTTTCTTCGACGAGGCACACCTTCTGTTCGACGACGCGCCGAAAGTGCTGATCGACCGCGTCGAACAGGTGGTCCGGCTGATCCGCTCGAAAGGCGTCGGCGTTTATTTCGTCACGCAAAATCCGCTGGATATTCCTGAAACGGTGCTGGCCCAGCTCGGCAACCGCGTGCAGCACGCACTTCGTGCCTACACCCCGCGCGAACAGAAGGCCGTCAAGACGGCGGCCGAGACGTTCAGGCCCAATCCCGATTTCGACTGCGCAACCGTGATCACGCAGCTCGGCACCGGCGAGGCGCTGGTCTCGACGCTGGAAGCCAAGGGCGTGCCGTCCATGGTGCAGCGGACGCTGATCCGCCCGCCGTCGTCGCGCCTTGGCCCGATCACGCCCGAAGAGCGCCGCAAGCTGATCGCCGAGAGCCCGGTTGCGGGACAGTACGACCAGACCATCGACCGCGAATCTGCTTTCGAGATGCTGCAGAAAAAGGCCAAGGACGCCCAGGAGGCGCAAGCCCAGCAGCAGGAGAGCGGCCGTTCGCGCTGGACCATTCCCGGCTTCGGCAATGACGATCCCCAGCCGACCGGCGGCCGCCGCGCGCCGCGGCCCTCCAACCGCCAGACGGTGGCGGAGGCGGCGATCAAATCAGTCGTGCGCTCGGTCGGCTCGTCGATCGGACGGGCGATCGTGCGGGGTATTCTGGGGAGTTTGGCCAGGGGGCGGTGAGGCAGGGCGAAGGTCGGATTCGCGCCATGAACCCGTCGCGATGCATATTAGTGAACGATCGAAATGGGCCGTGAGCGGACAGGCAGTTCAGGCTGCGGTTCCTGAAGAGCGGACATTCAGGTTGCGCGGCACCGTCTCGACCACGGCCCAGCCTGCCGGCGCGAAGTTGCTCCGCGCACTTTCTGTTGACCTGTCTCAGGCCCCCGTCAATGCGCCATGGACGAGTGCGCGCAGCTCTTTGCGCACCGGAATGGCGCTCGAAGGCAGCAGTTGCGTGAAGAGAATGACAACCAGGTCGTCGACCGGACTCACCCAGAAGAAGGTGCCTGCCGCCCCGCCCCAGCCATAGTCGCCCACTTGCGCCGAAATTTGTGCCTTAGCCGGATCGAGGACGACTGAGCCCAACAGACCGAACCCGACGCCTTCAAACTGGGTTTCGGCCCAAACTTCGGTTGCCATGGAGGCAAGATCTCCCGGTAGGTGATTGCGCGCCGCCAATTTCAAAGTGCGGGGACTGAGAATGCGTTCGCCGTTGAGTTCCCCTCCAGCCCGCAGCATTTCGGTGAACCGCCAATAATCGTCGATGGTTCCGACGAGCCCGCCTCCGCCGCAGAACGTATCAACCTTGCCTTGCCGCCATTCGGAAACCTGCGGCGCTTCGTGCAATGCCATGCCGCCAGCCGTAGCCTCATAAAGCGGGGGAAAACGGCTGATCTCAGACTCCGGCACAGAGAAGCCGGTGTCGGTCATGCCGAGAGGCTCGAAGATGCGAGTCGCGAAGTACTTGTCGAGCGTCATTCCGGAAACGACTTCCACGATGCGGCCGATGACATCGGAGCCGGTGCTGTATTGCCACTTCGTGCCCGGCTCCCATTCCAATGGCAGCTCGGCGATCCTGCGCACCATCTTGTCGAGCCCACCGTAAGCAAGGGCGAGGCCAAGTTTTTCTTTTGCATAAGCTTCACCGAGCAGTCGGGGGTTCGTAAAAAGGCTTAGGCCAGATGTGTGGGTCAGCAGATGGTGGATCGTTATCTTCGTTTTGGTGGGCACTGTTTGGTCCAGCGAGGTTGCGCCCGGTATCAGAAGTTGCCCGTTTTTGAATTCCGGCAGGTAAGCTTCGACCGGATCGTCGAGATGCAGGCGCGCCTCCTCGTACAGCATCATCAGCGCGACTGCGGTGACAGGCTTGGTCATCGAGTAGATCCGGGCGATGAGGTCGCGGTGCCAAGGCCGCTTGGCTTCGACGTCGGCGTGCCCGGCGCAATCGAAAAAGGCGAGTTCTCCATGACGCGCAATGAGCACCGCACCGCCCGGCCAGCGGCCGGTGTCGGCATATCGCTGCATCCATCGCTTCAGTCGCGCCAGCCGCGCCTTGTCGAAGCCGAGGTCCGCAGGAACACGAGTCGGTTCACTACTAAGTTGACTCATCGCCCAAATGCTCTGTCGCAAACGAAGGCTCTTTGGACGATCCTGCGCTCTTCCGGGATTATTGCCAATAGCTGCCTGCTTGACCTCCACTGAAGCTGCAGACGACGTCTGTTCTCAGGAATCCCAAATGCGGTCCCCTGGGGCAGACTTGGGCGCAGATCTGCCGTTGGCACGCTGACCGCGGAGCCGCGTTCGGGTGGTAGATTGCCATAGCGCAAATCCGATGGCTCAGGCAGCTATCTAACCGGAACCACCAGGAGCGAGGAAGATCCCGCCCGCGCTTTCGATCAACTCAGAAGATCGAATTTGTGATCGATTTTATCGGGCCGAGCAGGATCGATCCTTCCGGCACGCCGGCGTCGATCGGGATGGCTTTGCGGTTTGCTGTCGCCACCATCGGCTGGCCGATATCGGCCGTCACCACGACCGGGGTCTTGTTCGGCACACGATCGTAGAGATCGATTATGTCCTGGTTCATCAGGCGCACACAGCCCGACGACACCGACTTGCCGATCGACCGCCATTCCGGCGAACCGTGCAGGCGGTAGAGCGTGTCCTGGTTGCCCTGGAAGAGATAGAGCGCCCGCGCGCCAAGCGGGTTCTTGAGCCCGCCGGGCATGCCGCCATTATCGGCGCTGTAGGGTTTCAACTCCGGCTGCCGCGCTATCATTTCGTCCGGCGGCGTCCATTTCGGCCATTTCTGCTTCCATTGGACCACGGCATCGCCCGACCATTCGAAGCCGGCGCGGCCGAGCCCAACGCCATAGCGGATCGCCTGGCCGCCCGGGCGCACCAGGTAGAGGAAGTGATTAGTCGTGTCGACGACGATGGTGCCCGGCTGCTGCCCGGTCGGATCGTCAACGATCTGGCGCAGGAACTGCGGGTCGATCTTGTCGACCGGTATGGCCGGCAGCTCGAAGCCGCCATCCGACATCGGCCCATACATCGTCACATAGTCGCCGAGCGCCGGCTCGACATAGGTCGGGGGCGGTGGCTCGACCGGCTGTTGCGACAGCGTTGTGCAACTGGAGGCCGCGACCGAGGCGGCGCCAAGGGCGGCTGCGTTGAGGAAACCGCGACGGCTAAGGCGCAGAGAGGACGACGGGAGTGTGAACATGATTGCCTTTTTTAAGTCTCAAATCGCAACAAAGCATAAATGCATCCGGTTGCGCGCCCGGTCACGCAGGGTGCTCGAGCAATGCCCGGCGCGATAGGCGGTTCCAATTCTGGCCGCAGGGTGGACAAACAAAGGCAAAGCTGTGACTGGACCGTCACTGTTGCGTCGAGGCAACATTTCCGGTGTCACCCCCCGGCGACCAGACCTTCAAGGGACGGCAAGATCAGGGCCGGTGGAAAATCCCGGTATTCCTCTGGCTGATTGGCGCGGTTGATCCACACCGTCCTGAAGCCGAATTTGGTGGCGCCGGCGACGTCCCAGCGGTTGGATGACTGGAAAGAGACAGCGCCTGGATAGAGGCGCCAGCCCGTGGTGACCATGTCGTAGACCGACGGATCGGTCTTGAAGCGCCTGACGCTGTCGACGGAAAAGACGTCGTCCAGGACCTGGTCGAGCGCGGCGGACTTGACGGCCGCCTCCAGCATTTCAGGCGAACCGTTGGACAGGATCGCCAGCCTTGCCCCCGAAGCCTTGAGCGCCTTGAGCACGGCCGGCACCTCCGGATAGCAGTCCAGCCGCCAATACGCCTCGAGCAGCTTCGCCCTCAGCCCGGCATCCGCGGATGGAACCTTGCGCAGGGCGAAGTCGAGGGCCTGCTCGGTGAGCTGCCAGAAGTCGGCATAGGCCCCCATCAGCGTCCTGACCCAGGAATATTCCAGCTGCTTGGCGCGCCAGATATCGGACAGCAACTGGCCGTCCGGCCCGATCTGGTCGGCGTGACGGCGCACGGCCGCATGCACGTCGAACAGCGTGCCATAGGCGTCGAAAACGTAAGCCGCGAACTGCATCCGACAGTTTTGAGGCCGCGTAAGGCAAGGCGCAAGCGCTGATTGCAGTCCGCCAGCCCGCTGGCCTCAACAAATCTCAGCCAAGCCGGTTGACGGCGGCCGCCAAAGCATCTTCCAATGCGCCGCAACAAGCATTGGACGGAACCTGGCAATGACACTGGCGACTGCGGCGCAATCCGCGACATGGACCTTCGTCGACGGCGACTGGTACGAGGGCAACGTTGCCATTCTAGGGCCGCGCAGCCACGCCATGTGGCTCGGCACCAGCGTGTTCGACGGCGCCCGCTGGTTCGAGGGCGTCGCTCCCGATCTCGATCGCCATGCAGCGCGGGTAAATGCCTCGGCGATCGCGCTCGGCCTGAAACCGACGATGAGCACCGACAAGATCGTCGGCCTGACCTGGGACGGGCTGAAGAAGTTCGACGGCAAGACGGCGGTCTACATCAGGCCGATGTATTGGGCCGAGCATGGCGGCTATATGGGCGTGCCGGCCGACCCGGCCTCGACTCGTTTCTGCCTTTGCCTCTACGAATCGCCGATGATCTCGCCGGCTGGGTTTTCGGTGACGGTGTCGCCGTTCCGGCGCCCGACCATCGAAACCATGCCGACCAACGCCAAGGCCGGCTGCCTTTATCCCAACAACGGCCGGGCCATTCTCGAAGCCAAGATGCGCGGCTTCGACAATGCGCTCGTGCTCGACATGCTGGGCAATGTCGCCGAGACCGGCACCTCGAATATTTTCCTGGTGAAGGACGGCCATGTCCTGACGCCGGCGCCGAACGGCACCTTCCTGTCCGGCATCACCCGCGCGCGCACCATGGCCCTGCTGGGCGAATACGGGTTCACGACGACGGAAAAGACGCTGTCGATCCGCGATTTCCTGGAGGCAGACGAAATCTTTTCGACCGGAAACCACTCGAAAGTCGTGCCGGTCACCCGTATCGAGGATCGCAATCTGCAGCCCGGACCGGTGGCCAAGAAGGCGCGCGAACTCTATTGGGAATGGGCGCATTCGACTTCGCCCGGCTGACCCGCTAAAAAGCGGCCGGCGCTTCGTTTCCGGAGTTGTTCCAGACCAATCCAGTCCTATGTTAGTCCGGTATCGACACCGGATTTTTCCACGAGGGAGTACGACCGATGGCTTTTGAATTGCCCGCCTTGCCCTATGATTACGAGGCTTTGCAGCCTTACATGTCCAAGGAAACGCTGGAATATCACCACGACAAGCACCACAAGGCCTATGTCGACAACGGCAACAAGCTGGCCGCCGAGGCGGGCATGGGCGATTTGTCGGTCGAAGAGGCCGTCAAACAGTCCTTCGGCAAGAATGCGGGGCTCTTCAACAATGCCGCCCAGCACTACAATCATATCCATTTCTGGAAATGGATGAAGAAGGGCGGCGGCGGCAACAAGCTGCCGGGTGCATTGCAAAAGGCGGTCGACAGCGATCTTGGCGGCTACGACAAGTTCAAGGCCGACTTCATCGCCGCCGGCACCACCCAGTTCGGCTCGGGCTGGGCTTGGGTCTCGGTCAAGGACGGCAAGCTGGCGATCTCGAAGACGCCGAACGGCGAGAACCCGCTCGTCCATGGCGCGACGCCGATCCTCGGCGTCGATGTCTGGGAACATTCCTACTACATCGATTATCGCAACGCCCGGCCGAAATATCTCGAAGCCTTCGTCGACAGTCTCATCAACTGGGACTATGTGCTCGAACTCTACGAAAAGGCCTGATCCGTTCCAGAAAAGCCCCGGCAGAACCGGGGCTTTTCTTTTTCAGCATCAGAACGACAGCTGCAAAAATTTCACGCAAGCGTGAGGCGAAGCGTCGGAATTTTTAAGCCATCCTTGCCGTTTGTTATCGGGGTGGGACCGCATCCTGAATTGCCTTCAACATGGAGCCAAGTGAATGAGAAAGCTTATCCTCGCCATCTCGATGCTCGCCTTCGCCGGTTCGGCGGCATTTGCCGACCCGGTCGCCGACCGGCAGGCCCTGATGAAGGAACGTGGCAAGATCGCCGCCGGCTTGTCGAAAGTGGTCAAGGGCGAGACGCCCTACGACGCAGCTTCGGTACTGACGGCGTTGCAGGCACTGCAGGCCAATGCCGAGAAATTCCATGCCGGCGTCGACACGCTTTTCCCGGCGGGCAGCGACACCGGCGACACCACGGCGTCCCCAAAAATCTGGCAGGACATGGCCGGCTTCAAGACGGCTGAAGGCAAGTACCTCGCCGACGTCAAGGCGGCGGTCGCCGCAGCACCTGCGGATGCCGACGCGTTGAAGGCGCAGTTCAACACCATCGGCGGCGGCTGCGGCAACTGTCATCAAAACTACAGGGTGAAAAAAGGCTGATAGCGGGCAATGCGCTTGCTGAAGAAACTTGTCGGCACCGCCCTCGTTCTGGGCGGCGCGGCCGCGATTGCCGGCTGGTTCCTGTCGGCTCCGGTCAGGCTCGATGCCGCAACGCTGGCTGAGCTTGGTCCTGGCGACGCCGCCAGGGGCAAGCGCATCTTCTACGCCGGCGGCTGCACATCCTGTCATGCCAAGCCCGGCTCGCAAGGCGACGCCCGCCTTCAGCTGGTCGGCGGCCTTGAACTCAAGACGCCATTCGGCACCTTCGTGCCGCCGAACATCTCGCAAGATACCAGGGACGGCATCGGCGCCTGGTCGGTCGAGGACTTTGCCAACGCCATGCTGAAGGGCGTGTCACCGTCGGGCGAGCATCTCTATCCGGCATTTCCCTATACTTCCTACGCGGCCATGAAGCCGGCCGACATTGCCGATCTCTATGCATTCCTCAAGACGTTGCCCGCGGTCGCCGGCAAGGCGCCCGCCAATTCGCTGGCATTTCCTTTCAACGTCCGACGCGGCCTTGGTCTGTGGAAGCTGCTCTATTTGAGTGATCAGCCGGTCGTTTCCTTTCCCGACGGCACATCGGATCCGGTGTTGACAGGCCGCTATCTGGTCGAAGGCCCCGGCCATTGCGGCGAATGCCACACGCCGCGGGACGTTACCGGCGGCACCAGGAAGAGCCAGTGGCTGGCAGGTGCCGCCGCCGCCGAAGGCAGCGGCATCGTGCCCAACATCACGTCGGGCGAGGGCGGCATCGCCGACTGGTCCGAAGCCGACATCGCCAACTATCTCGAAACCGGCTTCACGCCGGATTTCGATACGGTCGGCGGCGCGATGGTCGACGTGCAACGAAACATGGCCGTGCTGACCCCGGAGGACCGCACGGCGATCGCCGCCTATCTGAAAGCCGTGCCGCCGCATCCCAACGGCTATCCGGCGCGCAAGAAGCCGGCGAGCTAGCGGCTGTCCGGTCTAGCGGTCGCCGAGAAAGTCGAAGCCGGTTTCGAAGAAGTGATTGTAGTCGCAGGTCATTTCCTCGCCGGGCGCAATATCGCGCAAGGCATAGGTCTCCTCCGGCTGCGAGACGTCGCAATTCGGGTCGTCGGCATGGTTCATGTAGCGCGCATCGTCGGCCTCGAAGACGATGTAGTTCGGGTCGCGCCGGTCCGGGTAGGCGTAGCGGTCGAGATAGGTTTTCACCGGCCCGGTTTCCCGCTCGTAGGCTGCTACCTCGATGCGGCGGTCGTATTTCGGGTCGAGCTTCCAGACCAGCGTGCCGCGGGGAATGTGGTTTTTGGCAAAGACGCCGATGCCCTGGATGGGCGATTTGTCGAGATAGACATCGACGAGCAACATAGCAGATCCCTGGGTGATTGAGTGTTGGCGGCGACCGTGAAAAGGCCGCGCACTGGGTAGCGCGCGACCTTTGCAATTGCGAGCGGAAAATCAGCTGTGCCTGCTCAGTTTCCGAAGCTTCATACAGCGTCGCCTGTCGAGACCCTAGCGCTGTTGCAGCGCCAACCGAATGCCCAAGGCGCAATAGATGCCGCCGACAGCCTTGCCTTGCCATCTCAGCACCGTCGGGTTTCGGCGCAGGAAAGTGCCGAGGCCGCCCGCACCCACGGCGAAAACCACCGTGCTGACGAGGCCCAACAGAACAAAAATCACGCCCAATGTCGCCAGTTGAAGCATCACCGATCCGTTTTCAGGCCGCACGAACTGCGGAAGAAATGCAAGGAAGAAAAGCGCGGTCTTGGGGTTGAGAACCTCGGTCAAAACAGCCTGCCGAAATGCTTTGGCGGCGGGAATCGCAAGTGCGCCGGCGGCCGGATAGGCAGGCGTTTTCTCGATGATCGCACGAATGCCGAGATAAATGAGGTAGGCTGCGCCGATGTACTTCACGATGCTGAAAAGCGCCGCCGACGTGGCAATGATCGCCGAAATGCCGACGATCGCCATGAAGGTGTGAACCACGTCGCCGGCCGCGATCCCCGCGCCGGTCGCGATGCCAACCCTGGTTCCAGAACTGGTAGCCCGCGCCACGGTCAAAAGGGTGGCAGGACCCGGGATGAAGACAAAGCCAAGCACGACCGCGACATACGCAATCAGTGTGGTGAGATCGATCATTGGTGGCGTCTCCGCAACTCTGACCGCGAATGAAAGCCACGTCTCGGAACGGAAGGCAATGACCGCTCACCCCCGGGTGTTCACGCGGCAAGCTCGGCCTTGCCTGTCACCTTGAGCGCGAAGGCGTAGGTGAAGGCGATTTCCTCCAGCCGGGAGAACCGGCCGGAGGCGCCGGCATGGCCTGAATCCATGTTGATCTTGAACAGCACCGGATTCTCACCTGTCTTGCGGTCGCGCACCCGTGCCACCCATTTGGCCGGCTCCCAATAGGTGACGCGCGGGTCGGTCAGGCCGGCCAGCGCCAGGATCGGCGGATAGTCGAGTGCGGCGACATTGTCGTAGGGTGAATAGGCGGCGATGGTCCGGTAATCCTCCGCCGAGGCGATCGGATTGCCCCATTCCGGCCATTCCGGCGGTGTCAGCGGCAGGCTGGCGTCGAGCATGGTGGTGAGCACGTCGACGAAGGGAACCTCGGCGACGATGCCGCCGAAGCATTGCGGCGCCATGTTGGCGACAGCGCCCATCAGCATGCCGCCGGCTGAACCGCCCTGCGCGACGATGCGATCATGCGCGGTGTAGCGTTCAACGACGAGGTGCTGGGCGACCGCGATGAAATCGGTGAACGTGTTCATCTTGTTCGCTCGCTTGCCGTCGTCGTACCAGCCATAGCCCTTGTCCTTGCCGCCGCGAACATGGGCTATCGCGTAGACAAAGCCGCGGTCGACCAGCGAAAACAGATTGGTGTTGAACGCGGCCGGCACGGTGATGCCATACGAGCCGTAGCCGTAAAGCAGGCAAGGCGCCGACCCGTCGAGCGGCGTGTCGCGGTGATGGAGGAGCGAGATCGGCACCAGTTCGCCGTCGGCGGCGGGTGCCATCAGCCGGCGTGTGACGTAGTGTTCCGGGTCATGGCCGGACGGCACTTCCTGGGTCTTGAGCAGCACCCGCTCGCGGGTGTGCATGTTGTAATCGAAGACCTGCGCCGGGGTCGTCATCGACGAATAGGAAAAGCGTATGATCTCGGTGTCGTATTCGTAGGAGCCGGACAGGCCGAGCGAGAAGGCTTCCTCGTCGAAGGAGATCAGGTGCTCCTCGCCGCTCTTGCGGTCGCGCACCACGATGCGCGGCAGGCCTTCCCTGCGCTCGAGCCGGACCATGTGGTCCTTGAAGCCGATCACCGAAAGGATCAGCCGTCCCGCTTCGTGCGGCACCAGTTCCTGCCAGTTGGCGCGCACCGGATC
Organism: Mesorhizobium sp. WSM4830; assembly: GCF_055811495.1. Taxonomy (NCBI): domain Bacteria; kingdom Pseudomonadati; phylum Pseudomonadota; class Alphaproteobacteria; order Hyphomicrobiales; family Phyllobacteriaceae; genus Mesorhizobium; species Mesorhizobium sp. WSM4830. The sequence continues at coordinate 137,444 of NZ_JBVVQI010000003.1, forward strand.
TTGGGCCGGCGCCGTCATGATCTTGAAGTCCTTGGCGCCGTCGGCATTGGTGAGGATGAAGAAAATGTCGCCGCCTTCATCGAGCTCGTACTGCAGGCCGGTCTGGCGCGCCGCAACCAGCTTCGGCTCGGCGAACGGATCGTTGGCGCTCATGATGCGGTATTCCGAGGTCTCATGGTCGTTGATGCCGATCATGATCCACTCGTTGGAGCGCGTGCCGCCGACATCCATGAAGAAGCCGGGGTCGGTCTCCTCGTAGATCAGCCGGTCGTTTTCAGGACTGTCGCCAAGCGCATGGAACAGCACTTTGGAAGGACGGTGGTTGGGGTCGAGGCGGGTGTAGAAAAAACCGTCATTGCCGGCATCCCACACACCGCCGCCGCCGGTGTCCGGGACCCTGTCCGCCAGATCGTTGCCGCCGGCCAGATCGCGGACGCGCAGCGTGTAGAATTCGGAACCCTTGTCGTCGAAGGCCCAGAGCAGCTTGCTGTGGTCGTCCGAATGATCGACGCCGCCCAGGCGGAAATATGGCTTGCCCTCGGCCTCGGCATCGCCGTCGAGCAAGATCTGCTTGTCGCCGCCGTCGCGCGTCGTGCGGAAATAACGCGGCTGCTGGCCGCCAAGCTTGAAGGAGGAGCCGTAGGCGTAAGGCCCGTCCTTCATCGGCACGGAAGAATCGTCTTCCTTGATGCGTCCCTTCATTTCCGCGAAAAGCTGCTTCTGCAGTTGGACCGTATCGGCCATCAGCGCCGCCTGGTAAGCATTCTCGGCTTCGAGGTGGGCGCGGATTTGGCCGTCGAGCAGGGACGGATCCCTGAACATCTCTTGCCAATTGGTGGCCCTCAGCCACGCATAGTCGTCCGTCCGCCTCATGCCGTGATGTGTGTCGAAGATCGGCCGCTTCTCCGGCTGCGGCGGGGTGGCGGTCGGAAACGTGGCGGTCGGAAACACTGGGGTTTTGGTCATTGCGTCTCGCTGTGGAAGCTACTTGAATGGCGAATGAACACGCCGAGCAGCGCGGGTTCAAGGGCTATGATCTATTGTTGTGGTGGCTCGAGAGGACGGGCTGGAGGAGCGGATAACGAATATTTCTTCTCGGACTGCCGCGGTTCTCGCCGTCGCTGCGATGACCCCTGCCAGTGCCGGTCAATCTCATGCAACTGCCTTCGCGGCTTGGCAAGTGGCCGATATGGCTGGGTCTACGGAAATACATTACCCCATTTCAATGACACAGCGCACCGCACCGGCGACGGCTCGCGAGCAACAGTAACGCTTCGCAACCTATGATTTTACTGAATCCGCCGATCATTCAGGCTGTAATGCCGCCGGCAGGGTCAAGCATCGAACTCTATTTACCTGCTGCCGTTTGTGTAATGGCTGTTTGCCGCGGCGTCAGTCGATGCTGGTCTGACCAGAAAAAACGGCAAAGTTACACTTTGCACGAAAGAGTGAAGCTGAATATGGAAGATTTGACTTGTGTCGCTGAATAGACCGAAAGAAGCGAATTGACTTACTTGGCGGTCCGGCCCATTAAGATGCCGCGACGCGAATCGCGGAGGCTTTTTCCTGCACAAGTTCGCGCGATGCCCAACTATCGAAACGGGCGCAAACAGAAACAATTCTCGTTGGGGCCTGAACGCCATGGATATTACCGAAACACCTTCCAGAAACAGTGACGCGCTGATCGAGCTCACCGCCGACGTGGTGGCCGCCTATGTCAGCAACAATCCCGTACCGGTCGGCGAACTGCCGAACCTTATCGCCGATGTCCATGCCGCTCTCGGGCGCGTCGGCGGGGCCGCCGAGCAGCCGCCTGCCGACAAGCAGAAGCCGGCGGTAAATCCGAAGCGGTCGGTGCATGACGACTACATCATCTGTCTCGAAGACGGCAAGAAGTTCAAGTCGCTCAAGCGTCACTTGATGACCCACTATGATCTGACGCCCGACCAGTATCGTGAAAAGTGGAACCTGGACCCGAGCTATCCGATGGTAGCGCCCAATTATGCGGCCGCCCGTTCGCAGCTCGCCAAGAAGATGGGTCTCGGCCGCAAGCGCAAGGGACGCTGACAAGCGGCTCTTCCGGTTTGACACTCAAACGGCGCCTGCGGGCGCCGTTTCGTATTATGGGTCAAGGTCGAACCCGCTATGGTGCCGGCAACTGCCGTCCGGTCAGGCGGTCTGCTTCAACGCTGCTTCGGCATCACGCTTGATGCGCTTGACCATAGAGCGAAGACCATTGGCGCGCTGCGGCGACAGGTGCTCGTCAAGTCCGAGTGCCTTTAGCGTTGCCTCTGCGTCGGTCCTCTGGATTTCGCTGGCCGGCCGTCCCGAAAACAGCGCCAGCATGATGGCGACCAGGCCGCGCACGATATGGGCGTCGGAATCGCCCTTGAAGGTGACAACGGGGTCGGCACCTTCGCCCTGTTCGGTGGTCAACCAGACCTGGCTGACGCAGCCGGGCACCTTGTTGGCCGGTATACGTTGCTCGTCGGGAAACGGCGGCAGCGCTTCACCCAGTTCAATCACATAGCGATAGCGGTCTTCCCACTCGTCGAGCAGGGAAAAGTCCTCGCGGATGGTCTGGATCGTCGTCGTCATTCCCCGGATATAGTCATCCGGCGCTGCCACGTCACGGAAAAAGAGGAGAAACGCCGCAGGCGCCGAAAGCGGGTAGCCTTGCGGTCTGGCGATGGATTCGGCCGAAACCGTCTCAGTTCTTCGCCGGCAAGTGCAGTTTCGCCGGCAAATCGACTTTCGCTGGCAAGATGATTTCCTCGGGCACGCTGCCGGTAGTCGTCACCGTATCGGGTTCAGCGGCCTTGTCGTCCAGCATGGCGGCCGCGATCTTGGCGGTCTCCTTCGCCCGGGCGGTGATGGTGTGCATTGCCGATTTGCCGGTCTCGCACACGTCCGGCTTGCGCTCGCAGATGCCGGCGATGTCGCCGACGGCCTCGCGCGCCGCAAACAGCGCCTGGAGCGGCCCGACGCTTTCGCGGCCGGCATCATCGGCGCCGACACCCAGCGGGAGCGCCAGAAGCACCAGCGAAAACCAGAAAGCAGCTCTTATCAGAAAGCCCATCTGTCTGTCCTCTATGACGGTCATGCCTCCGAACCGCACAACCCCTTGTACCGCGACATTGGCACAGACGCGCAAAGGACGGCTTGTCCCGAAAGCAACAGTTTTCCTCAAATTTTAGGCAGATTCGAAACGAAGCGTTTTGAAGTTCATTAGCCTCGAAAGGCTCAAATTTTATTCAGCAAATGATAACCGTTCAACCACTTGTTTTTCCTCGTTAATTTTTGCATTGGTGACAGTTTGATGCCATCGGCCGCAACGCCAGGCGCAGGCGGTGTGGATAACGCTCCGTTTACTATGGCGGCAATTGCCCCGGTTTTTCCCCGCCGGTATCCCGATATTTGCAGCCTGCCGGGGGACGATCGGCCCAGCCTTATCCATTCCTTAAACGCTGGATGCGAGTTTCGGATCGACAAAAGCCGCCTGCAAAGCAGGGCCGTTCACGACCGGGTGCGTTGAGTTGAGTGCGATCAAGGCCAGATACGCCGAGTTGCCGGGCGCGATAGCCGCCGGTTGCGAACGGATGGTTCATCCGTCCGTGCTCGGCCAGAGCGATCGTCGCCGCCACAGCCGGTTCATTGGCGTCATGCTGGCGACCCCTTTCTTCAGCGCGGGTGCAGCGGTGACGCTGGTCACATCGGGCATGGGTGCGGCTGTGACTGTGGCTGCGATCTTTGCGGCGTTCGGCCTTTGCTGGTTCGCCGCCCTGCTGGTGGCTGCATCGGGCAAGATGACCCTGGCCGGCCAACTCGCCTTGATCGTCGGCAATGTTGCGCTCGGTGCCCTTATCGCTGCTGCCGGCGGTGTGGCATCGCCGGTTGCCCTGCTCGCGGTGGCGCTGCCGTTTGAAGCCTGGTGGATCGGCCAGTCGCGCCGTGCCGTGATCTGGGGCGCCATATCGGCCCTTGTCGCAGTCTTGCTGCAGCCTTTAGCCGGTTCCGTCTTGCCGCTCGACCAGACCGAAATCGCCGCATGGCACTGGCTGGTACCACTGGCCTGGGCACTCACGCTCATTCCGCGTATCGCTCCGCTTCGCGGCGCCGCCAGCGCACAGCTCGATCCGGCCGGCAGCGACCGGCTCGAAGACCTCATCGACGCCGTCGTGCTGCGAATCGCTGCGCATGGCGAGGTTCTGGACGTCTCGGCTAAGGCACGCACCATGCTGAGGCTGCCACCGGAGCTGCTTTTCGGCACCGGACTTTTCGATCGCATCCATCTGTCCGACCGCGTCCCGTATCTCAGTGCGCTGGCCGATATGCGCGATGGCGCCCTGTCGCGCCGGCTCGACCTTCGCGTCCGGCTGCCGCAGAGCGGCGGCGTGACAGCCGACAATTACCGGCCGTTCTCGCTCGAGATGATGCGCGCGCCGGGGCAGGGGACTGTCTTCACGCTTCTTCTGCGCGAGAACGATGAACTGGCCGGACTGCGCCTGGAGCTTGCCGCCGCCAATGAGGCGGCTGCCTCCGCCGAGGTGGCGAAAGGACGCTTCCTTGCCGTCGTCAGCCATGAGTTGCGCACCCCGCTCAATGCCATCATCGGCTTTTCCGACATGCTGCTGCACGAGATGTTCGGCAGCTTCAAGGATCCGCGCCAGAAGGAATATGTCGGGCTGGTCAGGGATTCGGGCCAGCACCTGCTTGCCGTCGTCACCTCGATACTCGACGTATCGCGGATCGAATCGGGCGCCTACGCGACGGAACCGGAACCGTTCCGCTTCCGCGAAGCGGTCGAGATGTGCCAGTCGATGATGCGCCTGCAAGCCGAGGCAAAGGCCATCGATCTGCAGGCCCAGATCGCGCCGGACGCAGGCGAAATAAATGCCGACCGGCGCGCCGTGCAGCAGATCCTGATCAATCTCGTCTCCAACGCGATCAAATTCACGCCCGAAGGCGGCAATGTCGTCATCGGCGCCAAGCGGATCGGCTCGCGGCTGCATTTCTGGGTCCGGGACACCGGCATCGGCATCGCCGAGGAAGATTTCGCCAATCTCGGCAAGCCGTTCATGCAGATCCAGAACGACTATACCCGCCGTTTCGAAGGCACCGGGCTCGGGCTTTCGCTGGTGAAGGGGCTGGTGGCGCTGCACCAAGGCACCATGTCGATCGAAAGCATGCCGGGCGAGGGCACCACGGTGACGATCAGCCTTCCCGTGAGCGGCCCGACGGGCCGCTCGGGGGAAAAGACCGGCGTGGTGCCGATGTCCGCGGCCAAACTCAGAGCGGACGGTGGCAAAGGGGAGAGCAATGGGTCGCTCCGCAAAACAGCCTAAGGCGGTCAAACGCCGCGGCAATGCCTTCGAGCACGGAGCGATGGCCCTGGGCAGCCTGATCTCGCGCAATCCTGTTGTGGTCGGCGGCTCTACCGCGTTCCTGGTGACGCTGTTCTACGTCTCGGCGAACGCTCTTTGGTATCAGCCCTTTCCGCATGCCGGCGCGTTTTTCGCCACCAGAAGCATCGAGCGCTTTCCGCGGGCGGACAGCGACGAGCCCGAAACCACTATCAACATCGTGCGTCCGGCTTCAGCGCCGATCAAGAGCGACCCGGTCGTCGAACAGGTCCAGGGCATATTGAAGGATCTCGATTTCTATTCCGGCACCGTCGACGGTATCCCCGGACCGAATACGCGCAAGGCCATCCAGGCCTATCAGCAGAAGGTCGGATTGAATGCCTCCGGCGAGATCGACGGCGTCCTGCTGGATCAACTGGGCGCCACGCCAAAGACCGCGGCCGTGGTTCCGCATCCGGTGCCGCGGCCGGTCGAAACGGCCGCTGCTCCGGCCGCCATTCCGGTATCCGCACCGGCGAATGCGGCAGCGCAAACGCCTGATGCGCGCATCGTCAAGATCCAGGCCGGACTGAAGGCCTTCGGCAATGACGACATGCAATTGGATGGCGTCGTCGGCGCGCGCACCAAGGCCGCGATCAAGGAATTCCAGGCACTGTTCGGCCTGCCCGAGACCGGTGAACCCGACGAGATCGTCTACGTCAAGATGCGCGAGATCGGCTTGACCAACTGAGGGTCGTGACGGCCGCTTGGCGGTCGGCTCGGCAAAGACCGTTTACGGTCTTCCGGCCGATGCTGTAAGGACCGCCGCATGTCCAGGAATTTTCTATGCGCGTAACCACCGATCTGTGGGTGTCGGCGCTGTTGCGCCGGGTTTTCAGCGCCGGCGGCTTTGCCGCCGTGGTCAAGCGCGGCGCGACGGAAGCCGGTGCGGTTTTCGTGCTGACGCGGGGCAGGCTGGGGGAGATGGCGCTGTTCGGGCCGGCGCCGCAGACGAGCTACGATTCGGCCAGGCCGGACGACCGCTTTTTCAGCCTGCTCGGCGAAGGCGACGATGCCGCCATCTTCGACGCGCGGCTGGAGCGCGAGAAGAAATTCGATCCGGATATCTGGGTGATTGAGATCGAGGCGGGCGCCGTTCCCGTCGAGGAGCTTATCTCGGTCAAGGCGTCGTAACGGCAAGCCTTCAAACGCGATGAGCCTTTGGGGTGGCGGTCATATCGGCGCCGTTCTGCTTGCGCAGGTCGGCATTTGCGGCGACGCGCCCGGGCTTGCGAACGATTTTCGACACGGTGTCGGCCTTCCAGGCGCGGAGCCCGTCCAACGCCGCTTCGCGGTGCAGCAGGCGGTAGCGGTCGAGGAAGATGCGGATCGCCTGCGGGTGCGGAAACGCGGTCGGATAGATGGCGGCCGTGATCAGGAACGCCTTGTCTTCGCTAAGGTCGAGCGCGCGCAAGGCGGTCAGCAGCGGTGCGTAATTGTGGCTCGCGGTAAGCGTCCGCGCCGTTGAAAAATCGATTTCGAGCGCATCGGCGAGCGCTGTCTGGAAGAATGCCGCATTACCGGTCAGCGCGGTCTCGCGCAGCTTGACGTAGGTTTGTGGCTCGACGAACGGACCGATGGCAGTGCCGCTCTCGGCGCGCATCATGGATCGCAACCGGCGGCGTACAGTTTCGGCGGCATCGGAAGCCTCTTGCCTGTTGGCCTCGCCCGCAACCACTTCGGCGTTTTCGGACGCGGCTTTGGCCGTTGTTTCCGGCTGCTGCTGCGACCGCACCAGCGTCGGCCTTTCGAGCACTTTGATGAGATCCGCGATCGTTTGATTGAGATCCTTGCGGCGGGCAATGGCACGGGCATGCGGCAGGCCGTGACGCCCGATCAGCGCGATGAGGTCGACGTCGCTGAGGGCACGCGAGCGGATGAGCAGCGGAGCGGCGATGTCGACCCGCTCCTGGCAAAGTCGCCGCACCAGCGCGGCGGGTGCATATTCGCATTCGGAAAGGGCTGCCGCGACGTAGCGGCGCGATTCGACCGAGACATTGTCGAAAAGCGGCAGCGTCAGGTCTTCGAGTTGCGCGATCTCCCGGCGCGAAGGGCGGGTGAGCGAGCAGAACGCCGATACCGCGGCGCGAAACAGCCTTTCGGCCTTTCCCGATTCAGCTCCTGCTGCGATTTGCCTGAAATCCGAAGCTGACACGAAGGATACGCCTGACACTCGACACGATCTGGAGGGCGCTCTGCCGGGCTGTACCGGTTTCGCGTTTCCCAAGAACAAAGATCAATTTAGCGGCGATCCGTTAGCGCTCCGTTAACCTACTGCCTTCTTAATCGACTATGGAGGCGTTGCGTTGTGCTCCGGGGCAACCGAGAGGAATACGCGAACCATGGGCATGGTACTGTCTTTCGTGCCGCGAACGGCGGCAACCAATCGAGCACAACAAACCGCGCCGGCGGCAGTGATCATCTTTCCCGGGGTGCGCTACGAGCAGCGGCCGCTGACGGGCGAAACGCGGCCGGCCGGCCCCGACAAGCCGGGGCCTTCGGGAACATTGCCGGTACCGCATCACTGAGCGTCGGACCCGGGCTTAAAAATCCTGGAGTTCGCAGGAACTCTGTTCGAGAAACCGCGAGACGATCGGCTTCCAGCTGTCGTCGGGCACGAACGAACGGATGACGAAGACGCCTTCCTCTATCGGCGCCTCGACGAAGATGGCCCCTTGCAGTTCCTCGGGAAGATCCTTGCGGACCTCGATCATCTGGGCCGGCGTCAGCACAACGGTGTCGAGCACGCCTGCGGTCGCGCTGTGGTCGTTGAACGAGTAGATGTTGTGGCCGCCGCGGTCATAGACCGATATCGACCAGAACGGCACCTTTCCCGGCGCCTTGACCCGCACCATCCCCTCGGCAAGGTCGAAGCGGCATGCCGCCGCATAAAACAGCGGATCGACCGATTTCACCACCGGCGCGCCGCCGGCTTCCGCGTCGAGCCTGGTCATCTTGTAGAGATCCGAAGCCATGGCCAATCGCGACCAGGCGTCGCGTTCGGAAAACTCGGGGACGAGCAGCAGCACGACGATGTGCACGATGCCGGCGCCGAGCAGACCGAGCAGCACGGCATGCAGCAGGCTACGCATTGCAGCCGACCTTCTGGATCTGCGGCAGCGTGACGTCCGAGAGACCGGTGCTGCTGGCGATCGGCGTGTCGTAGAACGTAAGCACCAAGTACATCTTGCCGGCGCCGCTGGTCAGCAGCCAATTGCCGGGCGCAGGGCGGCTGCCGACGGAAATGACCACCGAATTGTCGGCCTGGCGCAGCACTTGATAGGACTGTAGCGCAGCCGGCCTCAGCTTGCCGGTCTCGACCACGCCAAGCGACTGGTCGGCGGCATAAAGCGTCCAGAACCGGGCGGTGGGAAAGCCGCCCGCAATCTTGTAGGCACATTGCCGCTTGAGCTGTTCGCCGCCGGAATCGCGCTCGGCTATGAAGGACAGTCCTTCCGCCTGTCCGAGCGCCAGCACGCCTTCGCGAGCCACGCGGGCCTTCGAATAGGGATCAGCCGTCGGCGTGCCGATATCGGGGAAGGCGGTCCATTGGCCGATCCTGATGGCGCCGACGCCGTCCTGCAGCTTCAGTGCATACCAGACGCTGCCGCCACCGCCGACGACGGCGATGGCAAGCGAAAGCAGTGTCAGGAAGGCGTTCTTGAGCATGAGGAGGCAGGGAACCGAAGGCCGGGACTGAAAGATTGCCGCTCGGGGATATCGCGGCGCAGGGCCTTGTGGCAAGCGGCCGCGTGGAATTGGCCGTCACAGCGCCGAGAGGGTCTCCGGTGCAGCGGGCGCGTCGAGCACGGGTGCCGCCTGGAACAGCTTGGTCAGTTCCTTCAGTGTCTGGGTGGTCCGGCTGGACAGCACCGGCGGACGCTCGGCGGCGGCGTCGGCAGCTGCCTGTTCGGCGTTCTTCTTTTCCGCTTCCTCGGCCTTGGCGGCGATTTCGGCATCGACGAAGGGGTGATCGAGGCCGGGGATCGGTCTGAGGTCGATATTCTGGTGCGCATAGAGCATCAGGCGCTGCCACACCATGGCCGGCAGCGTGCCGCCGGTCATCTTGTTGGTCGCGGTGAAGTCGTCATTGCCGAGCCAGACGGCGGCCGTGTAGTTGCCGGTAAAGCCGACAAACCAGGCATCGCGGTAGGACTGGGTCGTGCCGGTCTTGCCGGCGACGACGATGTTTGGAAGGGCCGCGCGCCGGGCAGTGCCGATCACCGGCACCGCCGCCAGCATGGTGTTCATGTATTTGAGCGCTTGTTCCGACAGCACCCGATGCGGCGGCGGCGCATCCTTGGCGAAGTCGTAGACGACCTCGCCGGTACGGGTGAAGAGTTGGCTGACGCCGTGCCGGGTTCCGGCAAAGCCGTTCTGGGCGAATACGCTGTAGCCCGTCGCCTGGTCCATCACGGTCATGCCCGACGTGCCGAGCACCATGGTCTTGTGCGATTCCAGCGGCGACTCGACGCCCATCGCCTCGGCCATCGCCTTGATCGGCTTGATGCCGAGATAGTCCTTGGCCAGCCGCACTGGCACGGTGTTGATCGATTTGGCCATCGCTGTGATCAGCGTGACGTTGCCGGCCGACCCGCCATTGTAATTGTGCGGCGACCAGCTGCCCCACGAGATCGGCCCGCCGGAAACCACCGAATCCGGCGTGAAGCCATGCTCCATCGCCGTCGCATAGACATAGGGCTTGAACGAGGAGCCGGTCTGGCGAAGTGCCTTGGTGGCGCGGTTGAACTGGCTGGCGCCGTAGTCGCGGCCGCCGACGATCGCCCTGACCGCGCCATTTGTCTCGATGACGACGATGGCGCCCTCGGTGACGTTGTATTCCTTGCCGAACTGGCGGAGGTGGAACTCCATCGATTCTTCGGCCGCCTTCTGGATGTTGGCGTCGAAGGTGGTGTGCGCGACAAGCGAGTGCGGGCCGCCTTTGGCGGCGATCTTCTTGACCTCGTCGAAGGCCCAGTCGAGGTAATAGTCGGGGCTCTTCTGCTCGCCGCGGTCGACGATTTCGGCCGGGTGCAGCCTTGCCTGCAGCACCTGGCCTTCGGTCATGAAGCCGGAATCGACCAGATTGGACAGCACCACATTGGCCCGCGCCCGGGCGGCGGGCAGGTTTATGTGCGGCGCATATTTGGTCGGCGCCTTGAACAGGCCGGCCAGCATCGCTGCCTCGGCAAGGTTCAGGTCCTTGACGCTCTTGCCGAAATAGAAATCGGCTGCGGCCTCGATGCCGAAAGTGCCGCCGCCCATATAGGCGCGGTCGAGGTAAAGCTGCAGGATTTCCTTCTTCGACAGATTGGCTTCGAGCCACAGCGACAGGAAGGCTTCCTTGATCTTGCGCTCGAACGTCCGTTCATTGGTCAAGAACAGGTTCTTGGCCAGCTGCTGGGTGATGCTCGAGCCGCCCTGGACCACGGAATTGGCCCGCACATTCTCGAATATCGCCCGCGACAGGCCGAGCACATCGATGCCGTAATGGTCGAAGAAACGGCGGTCCTCGGTGGCCAGCACCGCCTTGATGACATGGTCGGGCATCTCGTCGACCGGCACCGAATCGCGCTGGATGATGCCGCGCTGGCCGATCTCGTTGCCGTAGCGGTCGAGGAAGGTGACGGCGAAGTCGCCCTGCGTGCGCCAGTCGCCGGCGGTTATCTGGAAGGCCGGCAAGGCCAGCGCCAAAAGCACGACGATGCCGCCGGCACCCAGCGTAAAACCTTCACTCAACAGTTCGATCAGGCCGCGGCGCCAGCCGCCGACGCGGAAACGCCGCGAGAAGATGGTCGCCGCTTCCCAGAACTGGCGCGCCCTGAAGCCGATTTCGTAGACCGAGGAATCGATCCACGCATCCACCGCCAACAGCCTTGCAGCGATCGGACCTCTTCTCTTGCGTGGTTCCAAAGGACTGGCCATTCCAGGATCCGGCTGCGGCGATGCCGCCAACTGAGAAACCGCATGCCGGCAATTTCACGGCGGCGCACCACTATGACTATTCGTCCATTTTGGCGCTGCCTACAAGGGCGATGAAGATGAGGGCGATGAAGATATCGCGAGCGGTTCAGCCGTTGCAGCGGCGGTGCGTGCGGATGTCAGTCCAAATCGGGTGCAGAGGCCTGGAACACTATCGAAGTCCATATCCAGTTCGTACTTCCGCAAAAGCTCGCCGGACTTTGTTCTGTCTGGCCAGATGACGGCCAGTTCGCGGAAATAATTCTCGAAGCCGGCAGGCGAAATCACTTCGATGATTTCGCACTGCGTGTCGCCCGCGTTCCAGAACGTATGCCATTCGCCTCGCGGCTTGAACAGCCATGTGCCCGGCCCAGCGGTAACAACGTTCTCTCCAAGCAACGCGCCCAAACTGCCGCTCAGCACATATGAATATTCGTCTTCACGGTGATGCCGGTGCAAGGGCGCGGCCAGCGCACGAGGGGCGAGCGGATGGTGCACGATGGAGAAGCGCTCCCCGGTGTGGAATCCGTCTATCTTCCAGTGGATGCCGAAACCGCCCAGATCAAAGCGGTCACCGGCTCCAGGCAGAATTGTGATGGGATCAGATGAATGGCTGTGAGGCGAGTAAGCCGTCGTACGTTGGAGGCTTGGATCAGGCACTGCGTGTTCCATATCATCCTCCTGAAAATGGGTGTACGCTGCCGATCACCCATTTCTACGCGCCATTCGAACCCAAGTCAATATCGGTGATCATATGAGTTCACTGAAAGAAGGCCAGCGGCGCTCATACCGGTTGCAGCGACGCGCGATCAAGCAGGCCGAGACCCATCTTGCGCTCGCCCGCGCAGCATTCGATCTGCACTGTTCGGTGGGCCCATCGCGAACGACGGTGAGCGCCATCGCTGAGAAAGCGGGGGTGCAACGGCTAACCGTCTACCGTCATTTTCCCGACGAGGAAGCGGTCTTCAATGCTTGCTCGGCATATTCGTTCGGCCAGGACCCGCCACCCAACCCTGAAGCCTGGCGATCGATCGTCGAACCGGAAGTCCGGCTCCGGACAGCGCTTTTCCAGCTCTACGGCTATTACAGGCGCAAGCGGCAACTCCTCGCAAATCTGTATCGCGATGCCGAAATGCCGGTGGTTGCCGCGGCACTGGCCCGCAGGCGAGAGGTTCTCGCAAAAGGCGTCGCGATCCTTTCACAAGGCTACCTCGACCCGGATGGCGGAACTGCAAGGTTGCTCGTTGCCACGATAGGACATGCGCTGGACTTCACGACCTGGCTGTCGCTTGTCGAGAACCAGGGCCTCTCTGACGAAGAGGCGGTGGAAACCATGCTCGTCCTCGTCCGCAGCGTCAGGTCGAGTTTGCGGGACGCCGAGGTAACAAGCCGTTGACTTGACAACCGTCGGCGCTGGAAACGGATGCTTGTAGACTTTTGGCCGCCGGTCTCATGATCTGACGCTGATCTCGCGGGTCACATGGGACGCTTGTCCGCGATCTTTTTCGGGTCGCGGCCTATCGTGCCGGCGTCGGCTTTCCTGTACTTGTCGGCAAGCCTGCGAATGCGATCGAAGCGGCTTTCCTCGGCCACTTTGGTCTTCGCCGCCGCATTTGGCTTCGGGACGAATGCGATCATGGATCGATCTCCTTGCCGATGGTGCACGCCGGGGAAGATACCCCGGCGGCTGTCTTTCAGGCTTGTTTCCGGCAGCGGCTGGTCAATAGCCCATGCCGCCGGTCGAAGCAGCGGCTTCCTTGGCTGAAACGTCGGTGATCATGGCTTCAGCAGTGATCAGGAGCGCGGCAATGGAGCCCGCGTCCTGCAGCGCCGTCCGCACCACCTTAGCGGGGTCGACGATGCCGGCCTTGATCATGTCGACATAGACCTCGTTCTGGGCATCGAAGCCCTGATTGTGGTCCTTGCTGCCGGCGAGCTTGCCGACGACGATCGAACCTTCGACGCCGGAATTCTCGGCGATCTGCCGGATTGGCGCTTCGAGCGCTCTCGACACGATCGAAATGCCCGCCGTCACATCGGCATTGGCTCCGGTCAGCCCGTTCAGCACAGCCTTGGCGCGCAGCAACGCGACGCCGCCGCCGGGAACGATGCCTTCTTCCACGGCCGCGCGCGTGGCGTTCAGTGCATCGTCGATGCGGTCCTTCTTTTCCTTGACCTCGGATTCGGTGGCGCCGCCGACGCGGATGACGGCAACGCCGCCCGCCAGCTTGGCGAGACGTTCCTGCAGCTTCTCCTTGTCATAGTCGGAAGTGGTTTCCTCGATCTGCCCCTTGATCTGCTGGACGCGCGCCTGGATGGTGGTCTTCTCGCCGGCGCCGTCGATGATCGTGGTGGTGTCCTTCTCGATCAGCACGCGCTTGGCGCGGCCGAGCATGTCTATGGTGATGTTCTCCAGCTTGATGCCGAGATCCTCGGAAATCATCTGTCCGGCGGTGAGCACGGCGATGTCTTCCAGCATCGCCTTGCGGCGGTCACCGAAGCCAGGCGCCTTGACGGCCGCGACCTTGAGGCCGCCGCGCAGCTTGTTGACGACCAGCGTCGCCAGCGCTTCGCCCTCGACGTCCTCGGAGATGATCAACAGCGGCCTGCCGCTTTGCACCACGGCTTCGAGGATGGGCAGCAGCGCCTGCAGATTGCCGAGCTTCTTTTCGTGGATGAGCACGTAGGGCTCTTCCAGCTCGGCCCGCATTTTTTCGGCATTGGTGACGAAATAGGGCGAGAGATAGCCGCGATCGAACTGCATGCCTTCGACGACGTCGAGTTCGGTTTCGGCGGTCTTGGCCTCCTCAACCGTGATGACGCCGTCATTGCCGACCTTGTCCATCGCCTTGGCGATCATGGCACCGACGCTGGTGTCGCCATTGGCGGCAATGGTGCCGACCTGCGCGATCTCGCCTGAGGACTTGACCTTCTTGGCGCGCGCCTGGATTTCCTTGACGACAGCGCTGACGGCAAGGTCGATGCCGCGCTTGAGGTCCATCGGGTTCATGCCGGCGGCGACGAATTTGGCGCCCTCGCGCAGGATGGAAGCGGCAAGCACTGTGGCGGTGGTGGTGCCGTCGCCGGCGAGGTCGTTGGTCTTCGAGGCCACTTCGCGCACCATCTGTGCGCCCATGTTCTCGAACTTGTCGGAAAGTTCGATTTCCTTGGCCACCGTCACCCCGTCCTTGGTGATGCGCGGCGCGCCATAGGCCTTGTCGATGATGACGTTGCGGCCTTTGGGGCCGAGCGTCACCTTGACGGCGTTGTTGAGGATTTCGACACCGCGCAGCATGCGGTCACGCGCGTCGGTGGAGAATTTGATTTCCTTGGCAGACATGATTTTTTCCAGTTCGGTTGGTCGTGGCAAGACGCTTGCAGCGCGCCTGAATCAAAGCTTGGAGCATCCTTTGCGCGCCCGGTTGGGCGCGCGGCATTCCAATCAGGCGGCCTTCTTGGCAGCCACGCTCTTGGCAATGATGCCCGTCTCGCTCTTGTCGATGATGCCCATCTCGCTCTTGTCGATGATGCCCATGATGTCGGCCTCCTTCATGATCAGAAGGTCCTCGCCGTCTATCTTGAGCTCGGTGCCGGACCATTTGCCGAACAGGATGAGGTCGCCGGCCTTGACGTCGAGCGCCATCAGCACGCCGCTTTCGTCCCGCGCGCCCGGCCCGACGGCGATCACTTCGCCTTCCTGCGGTTTCTCCTTGGCATTGTCGGGGATGATGATGCCGCCCTTGGATTTGGTGTCGCTTTCGGCGCGCCGAATGACGACGCGATCGTGGAGTGGCCGGAATTTCATGGGGACTCTTTCTGGGGCCGGCTTAGGCGGCCGCCCCTCTCTATAGGCGCTCTGGCACTCGATTGATAGGAGTGCCAAAAAATATTCATAGGGCATGTCAAATATTGAATGTATTATTTTGCTTGGCCATCCCCCGGTGTTCGGGGCCTTGCCGAATATTAATGAAATTGAATTTCTGTCCTTGAACACCTATTTTACGGTGAAGCTCACATTCACGACTTTCGCTGCAAGGGAGATTTACCGATGGCCGAAGGCAATCAGAACATCATGGAAAAAGCTCAGGCTCGCTTCATGGAAAATCAAAAGAAAACAGCGGAGCGGAACAAAGCAACTGCCGAATATCTCTCGGAGGCGAAGGCCAGGATGATCAAGACGGCGAAGCTGAGGGAATTGCGACTGGCCAAGGAAGAGGCGGATCGCGCGGCGGCAGCTCTGAATCCGGTCGCCCCAAAGAAGAAGCGGGCGGCGCGGACAGTCAAGCATGCCGTATCTGCATCGACGGAGGCCAAATCATGAGCCTGACATTTCCCAATCCCAGCCGCAGCTACGACGAGGCAAGCAAACGCATCCGCTTCGTCGGCCATGACGGCATGTTCCAGATCTCCTTCTCTGTCGCAACCGATGCCATCTCCAAAGTGCAGCCGGGAACGGCGGCCTCGGAAGCTACCTATCTGGCGGCCTTCGACACGGCTTCCAGCTCGATCCACGATGTCGCCAGGAATGCCTATGCCCGCACCCGCAGGAGCATATATGTGCTGACTGCGGCCGATTTTCGCTAGATCCGTCGCGATCCGTCCACAAGACGCTTTCTCGGGGCTTCCGGTCCGCCTTCGCCCGCCGCGATGTCACGACTGTTCAGCCGATCGACCATCGCGCCCGCATCGCGCGTGTTAATGCCGACCATGGGTTGCTGCTTGAGCTCGACCCGCTGGCCGGTGAAGACGTCGAAGACGGTCCAACTGTGAGGACGTTCCATACGCAGCGCGTAGCGGTTTGCCATCTTGGCGTCCTTTAGTTTCCGCCCGATCGATGAGTGTCGCTCGGTCAGGCCTGGGCGATGAAGAATACTGCCGCCAGGACAAGCAGCGTCCACAAAACGACGGACAGCTTCAGGGCCAGGCTACCGTGCGCCGAGAGCACCTCCCGCGTGCGGTTGACCAGACTCTTGACGGTCGTCGACATGGTCGACGCCGCAATCGCGACCGGCGGCGCCTTGGCCCCAAGCTTTCCGAAAACAGGCAGCAGCGATGGCTCGCGCACGAAAAACGACCTCGAATGTTTGGAAAAACCAGACATCGTCATAGCATCATTTTTTCGATCTCCTGCATGCCAAATGAATTCGCGCAGGTTGGCGCGGAGGGCCCGGCGTCGCGCATTCCAGGAGCAGGGCTTATTGCCGAGAGCAGGAAGGTTCATAATCCGCACGAGACGCGCTGATTCGCGCTTTGCCGGGATGCCTTCATGCAACGCAGCTACGCAGCCGGGAGGTCGACGCGACGGGCGAAGGGAAAGACGATGACCGCGCCGGCCGTCGAATTGCAGAGGGCCATATTCGAGGCAGTGAACGGCGATCCCGACCTGTCGGCGGCACTGGGCGATGCAAGACTGTTCGACCATGCGCCGGAAAATGTTGCGTTCCCCCACATGACCTTCGGCCGCACCAGCGTCTACGATTGGGCAACGGGGATGGAGAACGACACAGAACAGTTGCTGACGTTGCATGTCTGGTCGAAATCAGAGGCCAGCAAGGAAACCAATGACATCATGGACCTAGTCAGCACCCGCCTGCGCGATACGGCACTCTCGCTTGGCGGACATCGCCGCGCCCACCTCAAGCTCGAATTCGCTGAAGCCCGCTACGACGAGGACCTTTCGGCCCATCACGGGCTGCTGCGCTTCCGCGCCGTGATCAAGGACGAGGGCTGACCACCGGGCACCTTTTCGCAAATCGGGCAATTTTGTTCTTGCTTTGTGCTGGCAGCTATGCTACTAATTCAACTATGGTGCTGATGGCGCCATGACCCGCCGCAGAGGCGGGTTTTTTGTTTCAGGTTCGGTTCGCCTGAACTGCCATCGGTGTCTTGGGCCGGATGCTTCGTCCTCCCAAATGGTCCTGCCCGCCTGATGATGCCGGTTGTCGGCGAAGGATTGCAGGGCTAGGTTACACATTGGCGATTTCGCGGGGCCGGGCGGCGAAATGGCAATCCGATAATCTCGCGCTTCAGGGGTGTGGCGGGCATGCATTCGAGCGTTCACCGTTCATATCACGTTCAGCACCGGCGCGTTAGAACGCTGGTCATGAAAACCCTTCGCTTCCACTTCTTGACCGCGGTACTGGCGCTCTTAGCCGCCGGCCTGCTTGCGTCGCAAGCGATGGCGATCCCCGCTGTCGCGCCCGAGTGGACTCAGCCAGTCGTCCTCGCCGCGTCCGACTGCTACGCGATCGGCCAGCAGGTGGCGGAGCAGAATGGCGGCACCTTGGCCAAGGCCTCGCAGTCGACACGCGGCGGCCAGCCGGTCTGCGTCATCGTCGTGCTCGTTCCGGGCAAGGACGGGCAGCGTCCCCGTCGCTCGGAGATCGTCGTTCCGCTGAACTGAACCGTGCCGTTTCCCAGTCCGCCGGAATCGGCCTATATCTGAACAGCTTCAACAGGCCTTCCGCATGCGCGTACTCGTCGTCGAAGATGACAAGGATCTCAACCGGCAGATCGGCGACGCGCTGGTCGATGCCGGCTATGTCGTCGACCGCGCTTTCGACGGCGAGGAAGGGCACTTTCTCGGCGACACCGAGCCCTACGATGCCGTGGTGCTCGACATCGGCCTACCGCAGATGGACGGCATCAGCGTGGTCGAGCGCTGGCGGCGCGGCGGCCGCAAGATGCCGGTGCTGATCCTGACGGCACGCGACCGCTGGAGCGACAAGGTGGCCGGCATCGACGCCGGCGCCGACGACTACGTCACCAAACCTTTCCACATCGAGGAAATCCTGGCCAGGGTGCGCGCCCTGATCCGGCGTGCTGCCGGGCACGCTTCATCCGAGCTGACCTGCGGGCCGCTGCGTCTCGACACCAAGGCCTCCAAGGCCGACGTCGACGGCGTGCCGCTGAAGCTGACCTCGCACGAATTCCGCCTGCTTGCCTATTTGATGCACCACATGGGCGAGGTGGTGTCCCGGACCGAGCTGGTCGAGCATCTCTACGACCAGGATTTCGACCGCGATTCCAACACGATCGAGGTCTTTGTCGGACGGCTTCGCAAGAAGATGGGCATCGACATGATCGAAACTGTTCGCGGCATGGGCTACCGCATGCGTAAGCCGGAGGCGTAACGCGGAACCGCTGCCTACAAAACCCGCCGTCTCGAACACGCCGTCGCTGCGGTCATGGCCGCGTTCGGTGGCGTTTCGCGTCATCGCCTTTTCCACGGTCTGGGCGATCCTCACTCTGGTCGTCATCTTCACCTTGATCACCACGCTTTATCGCCAGGCCAGCGAGCGCGGTTTCGACAGCCTGCTTTCGGCGCATCTGTTCAACCTGATCGGCTCGGTCGGCGTTTCCGAAAGCGGCCAGTTGACGGGCGCCCCCGACCTTGGCGATTTGAGGTTCTCGGAGCCGAATTCCGGTTGGTACTGGTCGGTCGAGCCCGCCTCGGAAGGTGTGCACGGCGATCTCCATTCGTCGTCGATGACCAAGGCGATCCCGTCGCCAAGCGTCGCCGAGGTGCCCTTCAATGCCAGCTTCCAGCGCAGCTATTCAGCGGACGGCATCGAAGGCGAACAACTGGAGGTGTTCGAGAGCGAGTTCGTCCTCGATGCGAAAAACCGCGCCGCGCGCTTCCGCGTCATGGGCAACCAGACCGAGCTCGAGCAGGAAATCGCCACCTTCCAGCGGCGCCTTTTGACCTATCTGTCGCTGTTCGGCGTCGGCATGATCGCCATCAACGCGATTGCCATCCTGCTCGGCCTGCAGCCGCTGCGCCGGGTCAGGAATGCGCTTGCCATGGTGCGCGAAGGAACCGCGCAACGCCTCGACGGCCGTTTCCCGGCCGAGATCGAGCCGCTCGCCAACGAGACCAATGCACTGATCGAGAACAACAGGCGTATCGTCGAGCGGTCGCGCACGCAGGTCGGCAACCTGGCGCACTCGCTGAAGACGCCGCTTGCCGTGCTGCTCAACGAGGGGCGGGCGCTGGGTGGCGCCAAGGGGCAGCTGATCGCTGAGCAGGCTGCCTCCATGCAAAAGCAAGTGGACCACTATCTGCAACGTGCCCGCGTCGCCGCGCAGCGCGACAGCGTCGTCTACCGGACGCCAGTGACGCCGCTGGTCCAGCGCATGGTGCGGGTGCTGCAGAAGCTCAACCCGCAGACGGCGCTGTCGCTCTCACTGCCGGCCACCGAAATCGTCTTCGCCGGCGAGCGCGAGGACCTGGAGGAACTGCTCGGCAATCTGCTCGACAATGCGATGAAATGGGCAAGGAGCGCCGTCGCCGTTTCGGTCAAGCCGATCTCCAGCAAGGGTGGCGCCGGCAAGGAAGGTGCCGCCAATCTGTTCGAGATTAGCATCGAGGATGACGGCCCCGGCATTCCCGACGACAAGGCGCGCGAGGTGTTGCAGCGCGGACGGCGTCTCGACGAGACAAAACCGGGAAGCGGGCTCGGACTTGCCATTGTCGCCGACCTTGTCAACGAGTATGGAGGCGTTCTGGCGCTGGAACGATCCGTCATGGGTGGATTGAAGGCGATGGTTCGATTGCGGAGCCTTCAGTAATGCTTTTCCAGATTGCTTTTCCAGGTGGCCGGCTGCGGCCAAATTTCCGACAAACATCGACATTATGGCCGCGTCAGCCTGCTGACAGCGCGGCGGTCCAGCTCAAGAAAGCCGGTATTGGCATGAAGATTCGCGTCGCGCTCGTTTCCGCCCTGCTCGCCGTCTCCGGCTGCACGACGCTCGGCAAGGGCGGCCCGGCCGTTACGGTGACGCCGGCCGCGACGCCCCCCAGCGGCGCCAAGGTGGCGACGACGATCATCTCCGCCATGGGCGGCGGCCTCGTCGGCGGCTCGATCGGCGCCGGCCTGAGCGAGACCGAGAAACGCAGCGCGCTCGAGGCGGAATACAAGGCGCTTGAATACACGGCGAGCGGCCAGAAAGTGGCTTGGAAGAGCGACAGTTCGGCCCATCGCGGCGAAGTGGTTGCCGCCCAGCCCTATCGCGTCGGCTCGCAGGACTGCCGGCAATACACCCATACGGTGTTTGCCGGTACCGCCGGCGCCACAGCGCGCGGAACCGCCTGCCGCAATGCCGACGGCAGCTGGACGCCGCTGACGTAGCTGGTCCGGCCGTCGATCCGCCGATTCCGGTCCGGCACTAAAGCGCGGCGCGTTCGACCGGCCTCGTGCGATGCGCTTTAGGTTCTTGTTTGATGCATGGTCGTTATCGCAATACCGCTGCACACTTTTCGCGACATGCATTATCGATCGGAGCGGTCCCGCCAAAGCGTCGCAGCACGCTTGTGTTGGCAGGGCAAGGGTCTCGTTCTATTGGAAGAGCCATGCTGTTCTGGGTCATAGCCGCAATCCTGACGCTGGGCGCAAGCCTGGCGGTGCTGCTGCCGTTGGCCGGCGGTTCGAATAACGCGTCCGCTGCCGGCGATCACGACCTTGAAGTCTATCGCGACCAGCTGGCCGAGCTCGACCGCGATATGGCGCGTGGCCTGATCCAGCCAATGGAGGCCGAAGAGGCCCGCGCCGAAATCGCCCGTCGTATCCTTCGCCTGAGCAATGCCGGCCAGGCCGACGCGACGGCGACGCCGCCGTCGCGGTCGACAAGGCTGGTGGCGACGGCTGCCGTGCTGGTTGTTCCACTGGTCAGCTGGGGCCTCTATGGCCAGCTCGGCTCACCTGACCTGCCGTCGCAGCCGCTCAGCGAACGCCTGGCCAAGAACCCCGCCGACAGCTCGGTCGACGAGCTGATAGCCCGCGCCGAGGCGCACCTGGCGGCCAACCCATCCGACGGCCGCGGCTGGGACGTGCTGGCGCCGGTCTATCTGCGCATGCAACGATACGCCGATGCGGTGACTGCCTATCGCAACGCCATCCGCCTCGACGGCGACAGCGCCGCCCGCCAAGCGGGTCTTGGCGAGGCGATCGCCAATGCGGCCGGCGGCATTGTCTCAGCCGATGCGCAGGCGGCGTTCGAGGCGGCGTTGAAGCTCGATCCGGCCAACCCCAAGGCCTCGTTCTATCTCGCCATGGGCATGGCACAGGAAGGCCGCATAGCTGAAGCCACGGCGGCCTGGCAAAGGATGCTTGCCGCCTTGCCGCAGGGCTCGCCGTGGCGCGGTGCCGTCGAGCAGGCGCTGGCCGAATCCGCCGCCCGCAGCGTAGCTTCGGAAACGCCTGCGAAAGGGCCGAGCGCCGAGGATATCGATGCTGCTTCCTCGATGTCGCCGCAGGACCGGCAAGCCATGATCAGCACCATGGTTGCCGGCCTCGACGAAAAGCTTCGGCAAAATCCGCGCGACGAGGAAGGGTGGATGCAGCTCGTTCGTTCCTATGTCGTACTGGGCAAGACAGATCAGGCGCGTGACGCGCTCAATCGCGGTATCGCCGTCTTTGGCGCCGACAGTGACCAGGCCAGGAAATTCACCGCCTTTGCTGCCTCGCTCGGCGTGACGGCGACGGAGTAGACGATGACGCGCAAGCAGAAACGACTGTCGGTGATCGCCGCGGGGCTGGCGTTTCTCGGTGTTGCAACCGGGCTGACCTTCTATGCGCTTGGCCAGAAGGCCTCCTATTTCTACATGCCGGCCGATCTGGCCACCGCCAGTCTTCAGCCGGGCCAGCGTATCAGGCTCGGCGGTCTCGTCGAAAAAGGCACCGTCGAGCGTAGCCAAGGCGCCACCGTCGCCTTTTCGGTGACCGACAACCAGAAGGACGTCAAGGTTACCTATACCGGCATTCTTCCCGACCTCTTCCGGGAAGGGCAAGGCGTGATCACCGAAGGCTCGTTTGGCCCTGACGGGATCTTTGTCGCCGACAGCGTGCTGGCCAAGCATGATGAGACCTATATGCCCAAGGAAGTGGCCGACGGCCTCAAGGCCAAGGGCGTATGGCAGGAGAGCAAGAGTGAGTAGAAAGGTTCCGCAAAAGCCTGCCCTCGAGCTTGGCCCGAGGGTGTCCACGGTTTTGCGGCAAGAACCTGCGGCAAGATCTAGCGAGCGCGGCGACAATGGTTGAAACCGGACATTTCGCCCTGGTCCTGGCGTTTGCGCTGGCCCTGGTGCAGACGATGGTGCCGCTGTTCGGTGCGCGCACCGGCAACCACAAGATGATGGCCGTCGGGGCACCGGCCGCGCTGACCGGCTTTGCCTTGACGGCGCTGTCTTTCGTGGCGCTGGCAACCGCCTATGCAGGCTCCGATTTTTCCGTCGAGAGCGTCTGGGAGAACTCGCATTCGCTGCAGCCGCTGATCTACAAGATCACCGGAACCTGGGGCAATCACGAAGGTTCGATGCTGCTTTGGGTGCTGATCCTGACCTTCTTCGGCGCGCTTGTCGCCGTCTTCGGCGGCAATCTTCCGGCGACGCTCCGGGCCAATGTGCTTGCCGTGCAGGGAGCGATCGGCGCCACTTTCTTCCTGTTCATCCTAACGACGTCGAACCCGTTCGTCAGGCTCAATCCGGCGCCTATCGAAGGCCGCGATCTCAACCCGATCCTGCAGGACCTCGGCCTCGCCATCCATCCGCCGCTGCTCTATCTCGGCTATGTCGGTTTCTCGATCTGCTTTTCCTTCTCGGTCGCCGCCCTCATCGAGGGCCGCATCGACGCTTCGTGGGCGCGCTGGGTAAGGCCGTGGACATTGGTTGCCTGGATGTTCCTCACCGGCGGCATCGCCATGGGCTCCTACTGGGCCTATTACGAGCTCGGCTGGGGCGGCTTCTGGTTCTGGGATCCGGTCGAGAACGCATCCTTCATGCCGTGGCTGGCGGGCACGGCGCTGCTGCATTCGGCGATCGTCATGGAAAAGCGCTCGGCGCTGAAGATCTGGACGCTGCTTCTGGCGATCCTGACGTTCTCGCTGTCGCTGCTCGGCACCTTCCTGGTGCGATCCGGCGTGCTGACCTCGGTGCACGCATTCGCCACCGATCCGACGCGTGGCGTGTTCATCCTCTGCATCCTGACGCTGTTCATCGGCGGCTCGCTGGCGCTGTTTGCCTTGCGCGCCTCCCGGCTGACGGCCGGCGGCCTGTTTCACCCGATCTCGCGCGAAGGCGCGCTGGTGCTGAACAATCTGTTCCTGACCACCGCCACCGCCACCGTGCTGGTCGGCACGCTCTACCCGCTCGCCGTCGAAGCCCTGTCTGCCGACAAGATCTCGGTAGGCGCGCCGTTCTTCAACCTGACATTCGGCCCGCTGATGGTGCCGCTGCTAGTCGTCGTGCCGTTCGGGCCATTGCTCGCCTGGAAGCGCGGCGACGTTTTCGCGGTCGCCCAGCGTCTGATGGCGGCTTTCGCGGCGGCGCTGCTCGCCGTGCTGGTGACGGCCCTGTTCATCGATGGCGCTTCGGTGTTGGCGGCACTCGGTGTCGGCCTTGCCTTCTGGCTGATCTGCGGCGCGCTCACCGACCTTGCCGTCAAATCCGGCTTCGGCACCGTCGCGCCCGCCGCCATGCTCAGGCGCTTCGCCGGCCTGCCGCGCTCGGTCTTCGGCACAGCGCTTGCGCATCTCGGCCTCGGCCTGACGACGCTCGGCATTGTCGGCACGCTTTGCTTCGGCACCGAAAAAATCTTGGCGATGCATGCCGGCGAGACCGTCGAACTGTCCGGCCACAAGCTGCGCTTCGAGGGGCTCTACCCGGCCCAGGGGCCTAACTACAGTGAGGATCGCGGCCGCTTCGCCCTGCTTGGCGCCGACGGCAGCGTCACCGGCGAGATCATTTCGGCCAAGCGCTCATATCCGGTGCGCCAGATGACCACGACCGAATCCGGCATCAAGACGATCGGCTTCAGCCAGCTTTATCTCTCGCTTGGCGACGAGGCCAGCGATGGCTCCGTCGTCGTTCGTCTGTGGTGGAAGCCGCTGGTGACGCTGATCTGGGGCGGCGGACTGGTGATGATGGCGGGGGCGGCGATGTCGCTGCTCGACCGCCGCCTGCGCGTCGGCGCACCGTCGCGCCGCAAGGCCGCGGCCGCCGTGCCATCGGCGAGCCCACAATGAGAAGGGTCACACTGGCCTCGCTGATCCTGCTGCTGGCGCTGTTGTTCGCCGGCGCCGCGCAGGCGGTCAAGCCCGACGAAGTGCTCGCCGACCCGGCGCTCGAGGCGCGGGCGCGCGCTTTGTCGGAAGGCCTGCGCTGCATGGTCTGCCAGAACCAGTCGATCGACGAGTCCGATGCCGACCTCGCCCGCGACCTGCGCATCCTTGTGCGGCAGCGCCTGGTCGCTGGCGATACCGACCAGCAGGTGATGGACTATGTCGTTTCGCGCTACGGCGAGTTCGTGCTGCTGAAGCCACGCTTCAATCTGCGCAATGTCTTGCTCTGGGGGACGCCAGTTCTTCTGCTGCTCGTTGGCGGGACGTTCATCCTGCTGGCCGCCCGCTCGCGCCGCTCGACGGCGACGGCTGCGTTAACTGCCGAGGAACAGGCGGCGCTGGACAAGATGCTGGATAGCTAGTCCGCTAATCCGGCCATTCCTCCGGCGGCCAGTCGCGCGACGTGTCTGGCGGCCGGGCTCTCTCGTGCGACGAAGGCGACTTGCTGTTTAACGTCGTCCAGTGCTTCGCGCGACCGGGCGACGACCGCTTCACGCCTTGTCCGCGCGCCTGGCTTCCACCGCTTCGATGATGGCGTCGATTTCCACCATGGCTTCGTCGTGGGACATGACGCGGCCGGCTGCCGCGTCGGCCATGCCGCCTTTGATACCTTCGATGATCTCAAGCTCGCGATCGACATAGGCCGAAACCGCCTCGGCCGCGAGGACGGATTTACTGCGCCGAGTGACAGCGGCGATCTGCTCAAGCTTCAGCTTGGTTTCGGACGAAACCCGAATCGTCATGGTGGCGTTTGCTGTCACAGTGAAAGCCTTGTGCTGAATTGATAGGGCACCGGACGGGCACGACCAGAGATTTATGCGCCTTTGTCGGTGATACATTACGAAAGTTTCATGTACCGGAAATGGCGCCGTAATGTGCGGCTCGCTATTTCCTTTGTCGAGGATGCCAATCAAGGGGCGTCCCTTGAAAAGAGGATACGAGAACCATGAATGTTGCCCCCAATTCATATCTTCGCACCCGCAAACGCCTGCTGGCCGCAGCCGCATCCCTGGCCATTGCCGGCGCGATCGGCTTTGGTGCTGTTGCCACCGGGACAGCCCCGGTGCTGGCCGACGCCGTGCGTGTCGAGGCACCGCAGGTCCCAAGCTTCGCCGATGTGGTCGAGCGCGTTTCTCCGGCGGTCGTCAGCGTGCGCGTCAAGGCCAAGATCCAGTCGACGGCCGATGACGGTTCCGGCCAGATGGACGACGAGGACGGCCTAGGCAATCTTCCCGACAACCCGCAGCTGCGCCGGTTCTTCCGCGAATTCCGCGGCTTTGGCGATCAGGGCGGCGATCAGGGCCCGAACGGAATGCGCCGTTTTGGACACCGTGACCGCAACAACGACCAGCCGCGGCCGGTGGCGCAAGGGTCCGGCTTCTTCATCTCCGATGACGGCTATCTCGTCACCAACAACCATGTTGTCGAGGAGGGCACCGCCTTCACCGTGGTGACCAATGACGGCAAGGAACTCGACGCCAAGTTGATCGGCACCGATCCGCGCACCGATCTTGCCGTGCTCAAGGTCGATGACGGCAGCAAGTTTACCTATGTCGACTTCGCCGATGATTCCAAGGTTCGCGTCGGCGACTGGGTGGTGGCTGTCGGCAATCCGTTCGGCCTCGGCGGCACGGTTACCGCAGGCATCGTTTCGGCCCGCGGCCGCGATATCGGCGCCGGCCCCTATGACGACTTCATCCAGATCGACGCCTCGGTAAACCGCGGCAATTCGGGCGGCCCGACCTTCAACCTCAACGGCCAGGTCGTCGGCATCAACACCGCGATCTTCTCGCCGTCGGGCGGCAG
Source organism: Mesorhizobium sp. WSM4830 (assembly GCF_055811495.1). Lineage (NCBI taxonomy): Bacteria > Pseudomonadati > Pseudomonadota > Alphaproteobacteria > Hyphomicrobiales > Phyllobacteriaceae > Mesorhizobium > Mesorhizobium sp. WSM4830. The sequence continues at coordinate 163,729 of NZ_JBVVQI010000003.1, forward strand.
CGTCGGCATTGCCTTCGACATTCCCGCTTCGACCGCCAAGCAGGTCGTGCAGGATCTGATGAAGAACGGCACCGTGCAGCGCGGCTGGCTCGGCGTCGAGATCCAGCCGGTCACCCCCGAAATCGCCGAGTCGCTTGGCCTTGGGTCCGGCAAGGGCGCGCTCGTTGCCAGCGCGCAGGACAATGGTCCCGGCAAGAAGGCCGGCATCACCGCCGGTGACGTGATCACCCAGGTGGACGGCAAGGACGTTGCTTCGCCGAAGGAACTCGCCCGTCTGATCGGCGCTTACCCGCCCGGCAAATCGGTCGATGTCACAGTGTGGCGCAACGGCAAGAGCGAGGCGGTCAAGGTCGATCTCGGCAAGCTGCCGTCGAGCGACAAGCAGGCCTCGGCCGACCAGCAGCCTGCCCCCGCGCCGAAGACCGACACGCTCGCCGATCTCGGCCTGACCGTCACCAAGTCCGACAATGGCAAGGGCCTTGTGGTGACCGACGTCGACCCCGACAGCGATGCCGCCGATCGCGGCATCCAGCCCGGCGACGTCATCACCTCCGTCAATTCGACGGAAGTGACCGGCACCGGCGACGTCGACAAGGCGATGGCCGACGCGGTGAAGTCCGGCCGCAAGGCGGTGCTGATGCAGATCACCCGCGACGACAGCAACCGCTTCGTCGCGCTGCCTGTCGCCAAGGGCTGACGACCGGTTCGACTTTTCCGGAGCGGCGGTTTTCAACACCCCCGAGCCGCCGCACGGGAAAGCACGGGGCCTGAATGCGTTAGTCAGTCATCGTGTTCCGCCCCAGCGGCAGCGGGCTTCCCATCGCCCGCTGCCGCTCGAACATGCCGCTCAAGGCGTGAAGCGGTTTTAGGCTACGACATGCTAAAACAAAGACTTACCGCGTATCCCTGAATCACTTTGTTCGCGATACGCCATGGAGAAGGCCACGATGCATATGCCGGCCACTCAATCTTCCAGCGAAATCGCGTATAACGGTTCTATGAAGATTCTCGTCATAGAAGACGATCGCGAGGCAGCCGACTATCTGCAGAAGGCGTTCGCCGAGGCCGGCCATACCGCCCATGTCGCGGGCGACGGCGAAACCGGCTTCGCGCTCGCCGATTCCGGCGACTATGACGTCATGGTCGTCGACCGCATGATGCCGCGCCGCGACGGCCTGTCCGTCATCGCCGGGCTCAGGTCCAGAGGCAATACGACGCCCGTGCTGATCCTGTCGGCGCTCGGCGAAGTCGACGACCGGGTCACCGGTCTGCGCGCCGGCGGCGACGACTATCTGACCAAACCCTACGCCTTTTCCGAACTGCTCGCCCGCGTCGAGGTGCTGAACCGCCGCGCCAGCGCCAGGGAAGCCGAAACCGTCTACCGGGTCGGCGATCTCGAACTCGACCGGCTGTCGCACTCGGTGCGGCGCGCCGGGCGCGAGATAACGGTGCAGCCGCGCGAGTTCCGCCTGCTCGAATATTTGATGCGCCACGCCGGCCAGGTGGTGACGCGCACCATGCTGCTCGAGAATGTCTGGGACTACCATTTCGATCCGCAGACCAACGTCATCGACGTTCATATCTCGCGGCTGCGAGGCAAGATAGAGAAGGGCTTCGACAAGCCGATCCTGCACACGGTTCGCGGCGCCGGCTATATGCTGAAAAGCGGCTAGAATCCCATGGCTCTTTCCGTGCCGGCCATCATGAGGACGACGGCAGCGCGGCTTTCAGCGCTTTATCTTCTGCTTTTTGCGCTGTGCGCGGTGTTGCTGGTCTTGTACATGACCTCGCTGTCGGCGCGCATGCTGACCGCCCAGACGCAGGAGACGATCAACGACGAGGTGCTCGGCCTTGCCCGCGCCTATCAGCGCGGCGGCCTGCCGGTGCTGGTCCGCGTCGTCGAGCAGCGCTCCCGCCAGCCCGGCGCCAATCTCTATCTGATTGCCGATGCCAACGGCCAGATCCTGACCGGCAACGTGCAGAGCCTGGAGCCGGGCGTGATCGAGACCGAGGGCTGGACCACCGAGCCGTTCTCCTACCGCCGCTTCGGCGAGGGCGAGCTCGAGCGGCAGCGCAACCCGGTCTCCGACCCGAACGAACCCGCCCAGAGCGAAGTACAGGCCGAAGGCGAGAAGGGCCATAACGCCATTGCCCTGGTGCTGCGCCTGCCCAACCAGATGATCATGCTGGTCGGCCGCGACCTCGGCGAGCCGGAGCGCTTCCGCGCCGTCATTCGCCGCGCTCTGATGCTGGCGCTCGGCATGATGGGCGTCGGCGGGCTGCTGATCTGGTTCTTCGTCGGGCGCGCGGCGCTGAAGCGCATCGACAGCGTGTCGGAGGCGAGCCGCCGCATCATGGGTGGCGATCTTTCCGGCCGGCTGCCGGTCACCGGCGCCGGCGACGAGTTCGACCGGCTGTCGGAAAACCTCAATTCCATGCTGGCCAGGATCGGCACGCTGAACGAGGGGCTGAAGCAGGTCTCCGACAACATCGCCCACGACCTGAAAACGCCGCTGACCAGGCTGCGCAATCGCGCCGAGGCGACGCTTTCCGGCAAGCACAACGCCAGCGACTACCGGCAGGCGCTGGAAGGAACGATCGCCGAATCCGATCAGCTGATAAAGACCTTCAACGCCATCCTGATGATCTCGCGGCTGGAGGCCGGCTATTCCTCCGAAAGCACCACCAGGGTCGACCTGGCCGCTGCCGTGCACGACGTTGTCGAACTCTACGAGCCGGTGGCGGAGGAGGCGGGCGTGACGCTCGAATCTTCGGTGCAAGGTTCTTTCGTCGTCAACGGCAATCGCGAGCTGATCGGCCAGGCGCTGTCCAACATCGTCGACAACGCGATCAAATATTCGACCGACTCGACGTCCAGGCCTACGGTTCGCGTGACGCTGGAGCGTGTCGGTGGCGAGATCAGGCTCGCCGTTTCCGACAACGGCCAGGGTATTCCTGACGATGTCGACCGCGCCAGGGTGACCGAGCGTTTCGTGCGGCTGGAAAAGAGCCGCTCGCAGCCGGGTTCCGGCCTTGGCTTGAGCCTCGCCAAGGCGATCATGACGTTCCACAATGGACGGCTTGAGCTTCTGCCCGGCAATCCCGGATTGTCGGTTGTCATGAGTTTTCCCGGGCGGGAGGATCGCTGATGGTGGCGAGGATGGCAGTGCGACGCCTGGAAGCGGACTGGCTGTTGAAGCCCGCGCTAAAGCTCGTTCCGCTGGATGCAAGCCGCGCCAGGCAGGAATTGTCGGAGATCGCCGACGCCGCGCGGCAAAAAGAACTGCCGCGACTGGCGAAATTTCTGGCCGGCGAGGGGGTCGTCCAGGATTTCCTCGCCGCCGTGTTCGACCTATCACCGTTCCTGCGCGATACGGCGCGCCGCCGGCCGCGGATACTCGATGCGCTTTTCGACGGGACGGTCGAGGCGCGGCTGTCATCGATCGGCGCCGCGGTCGACAAGGCAGCACGCGCAGAGGCCGTCTCCGAAAGCAGCCTGATGATGGAGCTGCGCCAATGCAAGGCGGAGGCGCATTTCCTGATCGCCTTGGCCGATCTCGCCGGCGAGGCCGAGACCTCGCTGACGGTGCGGCGACTAAGCGAGCTTGCCGACGCCTGCACGCGTGCGGCCGTCGATTTCCTGCTCCGCGACGCGCATGAGCAGGGCAAGCTCCGATTGCCAGATCCCAAAAATCCGGCGCGACGCTCGGGCTGGATTCTGCTCGGCATGGGCAAGCTCGGCGCGCATGAGCTGAACTTCTCCTCCGACATCGACCTCGTCGTCTTCTTCGACCCCGATGCGCCTGCCGTCGTCGATCCGCTCGATGCCACAGAGCTGTTTTCGCGCCTGACCCGCCGGCTGGTCCGTATCCTCCAGGACCGCACCGAGCACGGTTACGTCTTCCGTACCGATCTCAGGCTTCGTCCCGACCCCGGCTCGACGCCGCTGGCGATCCCGGTCGAGGCGGCGCTGCGCTATTATGAGGCGCGCGGCCAGAACTGGGAGCGCGCCGCCATGATCAAGGCGCGCCCAGTGGCCGGCGATGTTGCCGCCGGCGCCGCGTTCCTGAAGGAACTGCAGCCCTATATCTGGCGCAAATACATGGACTATGCGGCGATTGCCGACGTCCATTCGATCAAGCGCCAGATCCACGCCCACAAGGGCCATGGCGAGGTCGCGGTCAAAGGCCACAACGTCAAGCTCGGTCGCGGCGGCATCCGTGAGATCGAGTTCTTCGTCCAGACCCAGCAGCTCATCGCCGGCGGCCGCTTTCCCGAACTGCGCGGCCGCGAGACCGTGCCGATGCTCGGCGAGCTCGCCACGCGCGGCTGGATCACCGCCGACGCGCGCGATGCGCTCACCAGGCAATACTGGTTCCTGCGCCGCGTCGAACACGCCATCCAGATGGTTGCCGACCAGCAGACGCATATCCTGCCGGAGGACGAAGAGGGGCTGGAGCGCGTCGCCCGCATGCTGGGCTTTGCCGATGCGGCTGGCTTTGCCGAAACGTTCCGCGCCGCACTCCACCAGGTCGAGCGCCACTATGCAGCGCTGTTCGAAACCGCGCCGGAGCTTTCGGCCGGCATCGGAAATCTGGTCTTTACCGGCGACGTCGACGATCCCGATACCTTGCAGACCCTGCAGCGGCTCGGCTTCCAGCGGCCGAGCGACATCTGCCGGGTTATCCGCGGCTGGCACTTCGGCCGCTACCGCGTCACCCGGTCGGCGGAAGCGCGCGAGCGGCTGACCGAACTGACGCCGGCGCTGCTGCAAGCCTTCGGCCAGACGCGGCGAGCGGACGAGGCGGTGATCCGCTTCGACGAATTCCTTGCCGGCCTGCCTGCCGGCATCCAGCTGTTTTCGCTGCTGCAGTCGAATCCGGCCTTGCTGAAGCTGATGGCGACGATAATGGGCGCGGCACCGCGGCTAGCCGCCATCATCACGCGCCGGCCGCATGTCTTCGATGGCCTGCTCGATCCGGCGCTGCTGAGCGAACTGCCCAACCGCGCCTATCTGTCGGCGCGCCTTGCCGCCTTCCTCGAAGGCGATAGGGCCTATGAAGACGTGCTCGACCGGCTGCGCATCTTTGCTTCGGAGCAAAAATTCCTGATCGGCGTCAGACTGCTTGCCGGGTCGATCGACCCACCGCGCGCCGGCCGCGCTTTTTCCGATCTCGCCGACCTGACCATCGAGGCGGCGTTGCAGGCGGTAATGGCGGAATTCGCATTGCGTCACGGCTATATTGCCGGCGGCAGGGTGGCGCTGCTCGGCATGGGCAAGCTCGGCAGCCGCGAACTGACGGCAGGTTCCGACGTCGACCTCATCCTGCTCTACGATCACGACGCCGATGCCGAGGAGTCCGACGGCGACAAGCCGCTTGCCCCGTCGCATTACTACAGCCGGCTGACGCAGCGGCTGATCGCCGCCGTTTCCGCGCCGACCGCCGAGGGCGTGCTCTACGAGGTCGACCTTCGCCTGCGGCCGTCCGGCAACAAGGGGCCGGTGGCCACGCATGTCGATGCCTTCAAGAAGTATCAGCGCCAGGACGCCTGGACGTGGGAGCACATGGCGCTGGCGCGGGCCCGCGCGATCGGCGGGGATGCCGAGCTCTGCCGCGAGGTCGAAGGGGAAGTTGCCGCAGTGCTCGCTCTGCAGCGCGATCCAGCCAAGGTGATGGCCGAGGCATCCGAGATGCGCGCCATGATCGGCAAGGAGAAGCCGCCGCGCGATCCCTGGGACATCAAGCTGATCCCGGGCGGCCTCATCGATCTTGAATTCATTGCCCAGGTTGCGCTGATCACGGGAAAGATCGAAGCCGGCCGCAGGGCCACCGGCACGGCTGAGGTCCTGTCGCGGCTGGCGCCGGATTTCGCCAGCGCCCAGGTCAGGCAGGAACTGGTGGATGCCTATTCGCTCTATCTGGCGCTGACCCAGATGATACGGCTTTGCCTCACCGGCGCGTTCGAACGCGACGACGTTCCGCCAGGACTTTCCGATCTGCTTCTTGCGGTCACCGACCTGCCGGATTTCGGTGTGCTTGAAGCGCACCTCAAGGAGACGTCGCAGAAGGTCAGAAAGGATTTCGACCTTCTGCTTCGTGCGAAACAACCCTGACGGCAACCAGCCGTACGGGCGAGAGCATCGGACCCAAAATTGCGACCTTTTTTGGGAGGTTCCGATGTTCAATCAAAGAGATAGAGCAGGGGATTGAAGGTCCGCCGCTCTAGCATCGGGGGTGACGATGCAACAGGAGAAGACCATGAGAAAGACAACCAGACTTGCACTCGTTTTCGCAGCCCTGGCCGGCGCCGTCGGCACGGCAGCCTATGCAGACGAGCACTCCGGCGCCGGGCCGCGCGACGGCATGATGATGCGCCTCGGCAAGGTCATGAAGGACAATGACGGCACCATCACCTTCGACCAGTTCTCCGACGCCATGAACGCGCGGCTGAAGAAGATGGTCGCTGACAATGGCGGCAAGCTGACCGTGGCACAGCTCGCCGACGCGCTGGAGAAGGCGCGCTTCGAGCAGATGGCCAGGCGCATCATCGCCCGTTACGACACCAAGGGCGACGGCACGCTGACCGCCGACGACATCACCAGCCGCCAGAAGAAGGTCTTCGCCATGCTCGACCGCGACAATGACGGTAAGATCGAGAAAAACGAACTGCCGAAGGGTCCCGGCCGTCACCGCCAATGGGACGGCGAGGGCGATGGTGGCGCTGACGGCGTGCAGTGAAAATTGGAAACGCTCCGGCGGCACGCGCCGCCGGAGACTTATTTTGTCGTTCAGGCAGCCGCCCTGACCGCCTGCGCGGCTTTCTTGATCGGAATGCGTACCGAGACGATCGTGCCGACGCTTTCGGTCGAGCGGATCTTCAACGCGCCGCCCTGAAGCTCGGCCAGCGAGCGCGAGATGGCGAGGCCGAGGCCGGAGCCGGCATGGCTCTTGGAGAACTGGTTCTGCACCTGTTCGAATGGCCTCCCGAGCTTGCTCAGCGCCGCCTTCGGGATGCCGCAGCCATTGTCCTCGATCGTCAGGATCAGCGCGCTGGAAATGCTGCGGGCTCTGACCGAGATGTGGCCGCCTTGCCCGGTGAACTTCACTGCATTGGACAGAAGGTTGATGAGGATCTGCTTGATCGCCCTGCGGTCGGCGAACAGCGTCAGCGAATCGGCGATGCGGGTTTCGACGGTGATCGATTTTTCCGCCGCCTGCAGGGAAACGACGCGAACCGTTTCCCTGATAAGCGGGCAGAGATCGATTTCTTCCTGGTCCAGCGCGAACTGGCCGGCCTCGATCTTCGACATGTCGAGGATGTCATTGATCACACCGAGAAGATATTTGCCGCTGCCGTTGATGTCGGTGGCATACTCTTCGTAGCGCGGCGAACCCAGCGGCCCGAACAGCCGCCGTTCCATCAGTTCCGAGAAGCCGATGATCGCGTTGAGCGGGGTGCGCAACTCATGCGACATGTTGGCCAGGAATTCGGATTTGGCCCGGTTTGCCGCTTCGGCCCGTTCGGTTTCCTTCATGTATTTGCGATTGAGCTCGACGAGCTCACGAGCCCGTTCTTCTTCCGCGCGGCGGGCAAGGCTGAGGTCGTGGATTGTCGCCATCAGCCGGCGCTCGCTGTCGACCAGCTTCTCCTGGTGCAGCTTGATCTGGGTGATGTCTGAGCCGACCGAGACGGTGCCGCCGTCCCTTGTCCGCAACTCGTTCACCTGCAGCCAGCGGCCGTCGGCAAGCTGGCGCTCGAAGGTCACGCCCCCCTGCGGCCCGTTGGTGTTGGCAAGCCGCCGCTCCGAGGCGAAGGCCAGCATGCGTTCTTCCAGCACGGCGCGCGGGGCGCCCGGCATCACGTCGCGATCCGACAGGCCGTTGTCCTGCTGGTATTTGGAATTGCACATGATCAGGCGCTCGGACGAATCCCACAAGACGAAGGATTCGTTGATGTTTTCGATGGCCGTCCTCAGGCGCAGGTCCGCGGCTTCGGAGCGCAGCGCCAGATGCCGCTGCTCGGTGACGTCGACGGCGATGCCGATCAGCTGGATCTCCGGCGCTTCCGGGTCGATAACCTGTGCTCTTGCCCGCATCCAAACCCATTGCCCGTCGGCATGGCGCATCCGGAACACCTGGTCGATATGGTCGATCTCGCGTGTGACGATCCTATTGGCGAGTTCGAACAAATCGCCGTCCTCGGGATGAATGATTTCGTCGACTTCGCCGAACGACAGCATCGTGTCGCAAGGCTCGTAGCCCAGCATGTCGTACATCGAGCGCGACCAATACATCTTGCCGCGCACCATGTCCCAGTCCCACAGGCCGCAGCGGCCGCGCACCAGCGCCATGTCGATGCGCTGGTGGGCTTCGAGATAGATGCGGTCGGCGGTCTGGGCACGCGCTGCCTGGCCGAAATAGGCGTAGAGGATGACGATCAGCACACCAGCCGTCAGCACGAACAGCGTGACGTTGAGCGAGACGGTCTTGCGCCAGGCGTCAAAAACTGCCTCCTGCGGCACGAACGCTGCCGCGGCACCCCTTCGGCCATTCGCCAGGCTCACTGCCGCGTACCAGTCCTGTCCGCCGATGCTGACCTCCATCACCCCGGCGCGGTCGCCGAACATGAATAGCGGCTGCCCGCCCTGCACGACGCCATCGAGCGATCGCCCCTCCCAGTGCATCGACTGCGGCGATACGGCAATGATCTTGAAGGCACTGTCGGTGATCGCCAGTACGTGGCTTCGGCCCATCGCGCCCTGACGACCGGTGCTCTCCAGCAGGTCCTGGATCGCGCCGGGCGCGGAAACCATGGTCGCGTCGGCGGCGATCGAACTGGCCAGTTGGCCGGCGGCCAGCGCAAGGATCGCCTTGGCGTCGCGCTCGATCTCGTCGCGCTCGTTCATCAGCGACAGAAAGCGCAGTACTGCGATGATCAACAGAAAGATGATGATGAGGGCCGGTATCGATCGCCGCAACAGCGGCTCGGCTGCCAGCAGCCGTCGGTAGGCAGGTTCGGCGATGAGCCGCGTATTGCCAGCGAGACCGTCGCTTCGCGCCTCGCGACGCTCAAACGCCGTCCCACCGGGCGCGCCCCACGCGTCCGCCTTCGCCATAAATGGCACTCCCCGATTTTCTGTCCCGCTTGACGATCCGGCAACGCCGCACTTCCGAATCGTCACTAAAGAATCAAAGGTGATTCGCCTTGTCCAGAGGCGCGGCGAAAAAACATTAAAAATCGACTAAAATTAGCCGCACGGCGACGCTTTTGGCGCTACCGGCGCAATCTGGCGGTGTTCAGCCGGCACAACAAGACAGCTTGGCGATGTCCTTGTGAAACGACAGCGCCGCGAGCTTCAGGCCCTCGACAGTGGTGAGATACGGAAAGATCGTGTCGGCGAGGTCGTCGACGGTGAGTCCTTGCTTTATCGCGAGCGTCGCGGTCTGGATGCTGTCGGCGCCTTCGGGCGCGAGGACATGTGCGCCGAGCAAGCGGCCGCTGCCGGCATCGGCGACGAGCTTGATCAGGCCGCGGGTGTCGCGTGCGGCAAGCGCACGCGGCACCTGGTCGAGACCGATCGTCGAGGCGCGAACGGCGTACCCGGCCGCGCGCGCCGCAGCCTCGGTCAACCCGACGCTCGCTACCTGCGGATCGGTGAATACGATGGCTGGCATAGCGCTGTTGTCGTAGCGCAGCCTGTCGCCGTTGAGGGCGTTCCTGGCGGCGAGCTTGGCGCCGTAGGCGGCCATGTAGACAAACTGGTCGCGGCCGGTAACGTCGCCGGCGGCATAAATGCCGGCTTCCGTCGTACGCATGCGGTCGTCGACGACGATGCCGCCCCTCGGCGAGACGGCGACGCCGCGCTCGGCCAGCCCAAGGCCTTCGATGTTGGGCGTGCGGCCTGTGGCCAGGAGGACCTGATCGGCGTCGATCGCAACATCCTGGCCATCGCGTGCGACGTTGAGCGCAATTCTCTTGTCAGTCTTTCGGATCGCGCGGTAGGCGATGCCGGAGACCACGGTGATGCCTTCGTCTTCGAAGTACCCCGTCAGCGCCGCGCCGATCTCGGGCTCGGCCTCCGGCAGCAGGCGGGACCGGCACACGAGCGTCACCTTGACGCCGGCTCGCGCGAACATCTGAGCAAGCTCCGCCCCGATGTAGCCGCCACCGATGACGAGCAGCGACTTCGGCAGCTCCTCGAGGTCGAGCGCAGTCGTGCTGGTCAGGTACGGCACAGCCTCGATGTCCGGAATGGCGGGGACCGCCGGCCGAGCCCCGGTCGCGACGATGATCTTGCTAGCGGGAATGCGCGCGCCGTTCACGTCTACGCCGCCGTTTGCGAGTCGTGCCGCGCCCTCGCTGTAGGCGATACGATTGTAGGCCGGCAGCAGGTCGATGTACTTGGCCTGACGCAGATCGGAAACGAGAGCGTTCTTCTGACGAACAGTTCCGCGCCAGTCGATCAGTTCGGCGTCGGCCGTGATGCCGGCAAAGCGCACGGCGGCTCGGGCATTGTGGAGCGTCTCCGCAGCGCGGATCAGGGTCTTCGACGGGACGCAGCCAATATTGACGCAGGTGCCGCCGACGGTCCCGCTACCGATAAGGGCTACCTGCGCCCCCTGATCGGCGGCCGTGATCGCGGCCGAAAAGCCGGCCGAGCCGGCGCCGACGACGGCAAGGTCGTAGGCGCCGCCGTTGCGACCGCTCACGCGGAAGGAGCGGTTTGCCAATGGGCTGATCGTCGGTGCCGGGCCGGCCGGTCGTGATGTGCTGCCAGTCCCGATACTGCCGTCGCTGTGTTCTGCTGCATCAATGCCGGCCAGGCTCGGCCCGAAGAGAGCCCGACCGGCCTCCAGACCTTCTGGGATCGACAGCCGAAATCCGTCATCGTCCGCAGCCTGTTCACGGCGCCAGGCGGAAAGATGGTCATCCGAACAGAAGAAGGCGGTCGTGGCGCATAGCGAAGTCGCCGCGCACGCGCCTTCATAGCGAATATTCTGCCACATGACCGCCGTCCCCGGCTCGATCTGGGCCAATGCCAGGCCGTGGTCCTGCGTGGTGATCCGGATCGATGCGCCACAGTGGCGGCAGCGCGATGCAACCGCGACGTCGTGGTTGGTCATGGCGCAGATGCCGAGCGCATCGACCGCGCACATGGCATTGAGAACGCGTCCGTCCGGCGTGACCCGGTGGCCCGTGTCTCGATCGGTGAAGGGATAGGCGCCGACGATCCGCGCACCGTCGAGCACGACCAGGTCGCGACGGCGGAGTTCCTCGAGCAACCGCGGGACGGCCGCCTCACGCAGACCCACGTGCCTGGCGATGACGCCTTGGGTCGGCGCTCGCCCGAGTTCGGCATAGAGCCTAAGCAGCGTAACGCGAATGTCGTCCGTGGCAGGATCATAGCCGCTTCAGCGATTGAGCACATGGTCGGACCCGACCATAGCCAGCAGGGCGTCCTGGGCCGCCGGCGACGTGACCACCGACCAGTCCGGAAACGTCACGCCCGGCCGCACGGCATAGCTCGGCAGTGTCGCGCATGCGGAAGCAGACGCCTTTGTGCAGGGGCGAGGAGGATACGCAGCAATCGTTCACGGCTTTTACGCCTTCCTTGTGGATCGTCGTCTCACGGCGCAGCAGATCGCGGCAATCACGGCGCCGGCAGCGCCTGTGCGTATCAGGTCATTCATGTCAACTGCCTCGCTGCGGCATCGGGCGGGCGGGATAGCCGGCATTCATACTGGCGGCCGCGATGGCATCCGGTGTCGTCTTCGCGTCGTCGAAGGTCACGGTCGCGGTCTTGGCTTCGAAGGAGACGGCCACCGCCGTGACGCCCGGGACCGCCGCCATCGACGTCTTCACGATATAGGGACAGGAGGCGCAGGTCATGTTGTCGACAGCGAAGGTGATGGCGCGTTCGGCGGCAACGGCAGCCGGCGCTATCAGCATCGACGCGAACAGGGCGAAAGCGCCCAAGCTCTTCTTCATGGGACAGGTCTCCTCTTGGTGTCAGACGCGGAGCAGCAGCGGGGCGACGTAATCGAAGGCGAAGGCGGCGATCACGAGCACGGTCGCGATCCAGAGCCCGAGTTGTACGAGACGGCTGGGGATCGGACGTGCGCAGGCAGCATCATTGGCGCAGGCCCGCCGTGGCTTCCAGTAGACGAGATAGAAGCCATATCCGAGAAGGCCTGCCGTTCCGGCGACGAAGAGCGGCTTGTATGGCGCGAGCACCGTCAGATTGCCGATCCACGCGCCGCCGACGCCGAGGCTGAACAGCACGAGCGGAATGATGCAGCAGGACGAGGCGGCGAGCGCGCCGAGAATGCCGCCGATCGCGACCAGGCGCTGTCGTACGGTCTCGCTCCGCTCGAGCACGGTCGTGGCAGGCCGCGTGACTGCTGTTTGCGATGCAACCATCTCCGGCCTCTCTTTGCTTGCCGAAATCCCTAACGCGACGTAGCATGCTGTCTGTAGTCGCTACAGGGTCAAGAGGGTTTTTACGATGCGCGATCAAGCCGTGGTGAAGGGTCTGCAGCGGGCCGAGCTTGCCCGGCGGACGGGCTGCAACCTGGAGACCGTGCGTTACTATGAGAAGGTCGGCCTTCTGCCCGAGCCGCCCCGTACGACGAGCGGCTACCGCAGCTACGACACCATGCATGAGCGGCGCCTCCGCTTCGTGCTGCGGGCGCGCGCGCTCGGCTTCTCCCTCGATGAAATTCGTGAGCTGCTTCTCGTCGACGAACGCGACCGGCCGTGCGCTGAGGCACGCACCGTCGCCGCCGCCCACCTCGACGACGTGCGAGCGAAGATCGCCGATTTGAAGCGGATGGAGCGGGTGTTGAAGGACGTGGTCGCGCAATGTGCCGAGGGCACGCTGCCAGAATGCCCTCTGATCGAGACATTGTTCAGCGAAGCCGGCTGACACCCGTCGTCTATCAACGCACCTTACGCCAGTGTGCGCTCGACGATGTCTCGCAAATCGGCCGACAGCTTCTCGGTATTGGCGATTGAAAGTAACGCCTCCCTTGCCTTGGCCTGCCGCACCGGTTCGAGCGAGCGCCACGACCTGAGCGCCGTCGCCAGCCTGGCGGCCACCTGCGGGTTGCGTTTTTCGACCTGCAGCACCGTTTCGACGAAAAGCCGGTAGCCCTCGCCGTCGGCGCGATGGAAGCCGGTCTGGTTGGCGCTGGAAAACGTTCCGACGAGCGCGCGTACCCGGTTCGGGTTGGCCATCGAGAACGCCGGGTGGCTGGTCAAGGTGCGCACTGCGTCGACGGTTTGCGGGCCGGGCACGCTGGCCTGGATCTGGAACCATTTGTCCATGACCAGCGGATCGGTTGCATATTTCGCCTCGAAATCGGCCAGCGCCTTAGTCGCCTCAGGTGAGCCGTGGTGACGGTGCGCAAGCACGGTCAACGCCGCGGCACGATCCGTCATGTTGATCGCCGATTGGAAGTGCCGGGCGGCGAGCTCCGCGCCTCCCGGCAGCAAGGAGAGATAGTCCAGCAGGACATTGCGCAGCGCCCGCCGCCCGGCATTGGCCGCGTCAGGGCTGAACGGACCATTGTCGGCGAGCCGATCGTAAAGGTTGGAGAATATCTCGCTGTTGGCCTCGGCGATCGCCACCGCGAGCGCCTCGCGCGCCGCGAAAATGGCATCGGGGTCGATGTTCTTGCCGATGTCGCGGGCGATATCGGTCTCGCCGGGCAACGCCAGCGCCAGTGCCCGATAGGCGGGTTCGAGCGCTTCGTCGCCGGCTATCTTGCCGGCAAGCCCGGTCAGCCGGGCGCCGAACTCGGGTTGCCTGTGGTCCAGGATCTGGCGAAAGGCTGCAATCAGCGCATCGGTCAAAAGCGTGTTGAACGCCTGCCAGCGCGAGAAGGCGTCGCTGTCGTGGCCAGCCAGAAAAAACTGGTCGTCGGGCCGCTGCTCGACCGAAAGCGTCACCGGCGCCGAAAAGCCGCGGTTGAGCGACATGGCCGGCCGCGCGGCAATCCCGGAAAACCTGACGACATGGCGGCGTTTGCGGATATGGATGACACCGTCCTCGACATTCGCCCCTTCGACGCCGCTATAGGCTGTCGCCTCTCCGCCGGCGCCGACCAGGCCAAATGCGAGCGGAATGTGCATCAGCCGTTTGCGGCTTTCCGCCGGTGTTGGCGGCACCGACTGCTCGATTTCGAGCGTGAATTCCTGCGCCGCAGGATTATACGCCGAGCTGACGGTCAGGTTCGGCGTACCGGCCTGATGATACCAGAGCGAAAACTGCGACAGGTCGCGACCGGAGACGTCTTCGAACACCTTGATGAAGTCTTCGATCGTCGCCGCCTGGCCGTCGTGACGTTCGAAGTAGAGGTCCATGCCGGCGCGGAACGTCTCGGCGCCGAGGATGGTATGGATCATGCGCACGACTTCCGAGCCCTTTTCGTAGACCGTCGCCGTGTAGAAATTGTTGATCTCGCGGTAGCGGCGCGGCCGCACCGGATGCGCCAGCGGCCCCTGGTCCTCGGGAAACTGATGGGCGCGCAGCGTACGCACCTCGGCGATGCGCTTGACGGCGCGCGAGCGCTGATCGGCCGAGAATTCGTGGTCGCGGAAAACCGTCAGCCCTTCCTTCAGGCAAAGCTGGAACCAGTCGCGGCAAGTGATTCTATTGCCTGTCCAATTGTGGAAATACTCATGCGCGATGATGGCCTCGATATTGGCGAAATCGGCGTCGGTCGCGGTTTCCTGGTCGGCCAGAACGTATTTGTCGTTGAAGATGTTGAGACCCTTGTTCTCCATTGCGCCCATATTGAAGTCGGACACGGCGACGATGTTGAAGACATCGAGGTCGTATTCGCGGCCGAATGCCTCCTCGTCCCATTTCATCGACCGTTTCAAAGCGTCCATGGCGTAGCCGGCGAGCCTCTCTTTGCCCGGTTCGACATAGATTCCGAGCTCGACCTTGCGACCAGACAGGGTAACGAAACTGTCCGAGATCTTGCCGAGGTCGCCCGCCACCAGCGCAAACAAATAGGACGGCTTGGGGAAGGGGTCGTGCCAGACCGCATAGTGCCAGCCGCCGGCAAGCTCGCCGCTGCCGGCCGGGTTGCCGTTGGACAAAAGCAGCGGCGCCTCACGGCGCTGAGCTTCGATACGTACCGTATAGACCGACAGGATGTCGGGACGGTCGAGGAAATAAGTGATGCGGCGAAAGCCTTCGGCCTCGCATTGCGTGCAATAGACGTCGCTGGAGCGATAGAGGCCCATCAGCGCTTCGTTCTGCGCCGGCGCCAACACGGTTTCAGTTCTCAGCTGGAAGCGCCTTGTCGCAGGGGGGCTGATGATTGTCAGTTGATCGGGCGTGGCGAGAAAATCCGCAGGGCTCGGTTCCTGGCCGTCGATGGCGATGCTGCGGAGCGTCAGCCCGTCGCCATCCAGCACCAGTGGCACCGACGCCGCAATCCCGTCGCGACGTTCGACCGTCAGCACGGCGGTGACATGCGTTGCTTCAGGCGAAAGGCGGAAAGTCAGGCTGGTTTCCGGAATGAGATAATCACTGGGGCGATAGTCTTCGAGCTTGAAGACCTGGCCGGTATCTGTGCGCATTCCTTGATTTTTCCTGTCGATCCGGGAGCGGTGGGTGGGTCCGCTGGTCCAAATAATTTGAAGTCTGCGCTCTTTACACGAAACACTCCCTCGACAAAACTGCAGCGACGTCTATTTCAGGCGATCATTTCCCAAGCATCATCGCGAGGCTTCCATGACCGTCGTCACGCCGAAATTCGGAATGAGCGCCTCTGTGTTGCGTCGCGAGCATAGGGCCTTCATCAAGGGCGCGCGGGAGGCGGGTACGATCGGGTCGACGCCTGCCGCGCTCGATGCGGTGACCGACGCGCTCTACCGCACCTACGGCATCAGGCATATCGACATGCCTGCAACGCGGGCGTGCATCTGGGCAGCGATCAAGGAAGCAAAAGGGGCGTGACAGCCAGACCGGATTTGCCAGTGCTTGCTGCTGGCGACCTTGCCGGCGAGCACAGCACGCTGACCGGGATCGTGCTCAAGGTCGTATCGGTGGCGGTCTTCGTCGGCATGTCGTCCTGCATCAAGGCGGCAGGCACCGTGCCGGCGGGCCAGATCGTCTTCTTCCGCTCCTTCTTTGCCATCTTTCCGATCATCGCCTTCCTCGCCTTCCAGGGAAAACTCGGCACCGCCTTTTCGACAAAGCGCCCTCTCAACCACATTGCGCGCGGCGTTGTCGGTGTCTGTGCCATGGGGCTCGGCTTCTTCGCGCTGACGCGGCTGCCGCTGCCGGAGGCGATCACGCTGAACTACGCGCAGCCGCTGCTGGTCGTGGTGTTCAGTTCGATCTTCCTCGGCGAAGCCATCCGCATCTATCGCTGGAGTGCGGTTGCCGTCGGCCTGGTCGGGGTGCTGATCATCTCATGGCCGGAACTGACGCTGCTCAGTTCGGGCGCTGCCCTTGGCGATCAGGAGGTGCTCGGCGTGATCGCCGCCCTCATAGCCGCGGCGATCTCGGCCATCGCCATGCTCCTGGTTCGTAACCTCGTCCAGAGCGAGCGGACGGCGACCATCGTGCTGTGGTTTTCGGTGACCGCGAGTGTCATGGCGCTGCTTTCGCTGCCGTTCGGCTGGCAGGCGCTGACGCCAGTGCAGGCGGGGCTTCTGATTGCCGCCGGTTTTTGCGGCGGGCTTGGCCAGATCCTGATGACCTCGGCCTATCGCCATGCTGAGGCTTCCGTCGTGGCACCCTTCGAATACACTTCGATGATCCTCGGCGTCGTCGTCGGCTATCTGGTCTTTGGCGACGTCGCCACGATCAACATGCTGGTCGGCGGCATGATCGTGGTTGCGGCGGGGATTTTCATCATCTGGCGCGAGCGCCAGCTGGGTCTCGAACGCACCCGCACCCGCAAGGCCGTCGCGCCGGAAGGGTGATCAGCCCTTCGCTGCGTCGGTCCGCTGTTTCGCCAGCCGCATCAGTACCGCCCGCGTCTGCTCGTCGGCGGGGAAAAAAGATTCGATCGCCAGCTCCGACAGCGTCACGTCGAGCGGCGTGCCGAACACGGTGATGGTGCTGATGAACGACAGCACCGCGTCGCCATGGGAAAGCTTGAGCGGATGGACAATCGCGTTCGGTTCGACCGGCGCCGGCCGGCTGCCTTTAAGGCCGGACGGATAGGCCCGAAGCTCGCGCTCGAGCTCGACCAGAACCGGATCGGCGGTAGCGTCGTTCTGCCGCTTCAGCCGCTCCAGAAGATGCGTCCGCCACTCCGCAAGGTTGACGATGCGCGGCGCGACGCCGCCGGGATGCAGGCTGAGGCGCAACACGTTGACCGGCGGCTTCAGCAGGGAGGCATCGGCGACATTGGCGAGGAACGGGCCGATGGCGGCATTCGCCGACACCAGGTTCCAATGCCGGTCAACGGCAAGCGCCGGGAACGGCTCGTGCGCCTTGAGCACGGTCTCGACCGCCGCCATCGCCGGTGCCATCGAGGCATCGTCAAGTGGTCGTTCGCTGAAGCTCGGGGCAAAGCCGGCGGCCAGCAGCAGCTGGTTGCGCTGCCTGAGCGGGATCGAGAGCTGCTCCGACAGATGCAGCACCATATCACGCGAGGGTGCGGCGCGGCCGCTTTCCACGAAACTCAGATGCCGCTGCGAGATCTCGGCCTCCATAGCAAGGTCGAGCTGGCTCATGCGCCGGCGTGTACGCCATTCGCGAATGAGACTGCCGGCGGAAATCTGGGCTGCTGTCATGACGGGATGACTAGGCCGGCAGTGGGCGCATTTCAATTACCTGCGAGGTCATGATGCCGCTCTTCCTTCCACGCAAGGGGAGAACGGAAGACGCGCTCTGCACCATTACCCAAGCGCCCGCAACTTCGCCTTCACTTCGAGGAAATCCCGCCATGCCAGCTTCTTGTGCGCCGGCGTTCTCAACAAATAGGCCGGATGCAGGGTCGGCATGGCGGGAATGGCGACGCCAGACGGGGTCGTGTGGACGCGCCAGTTGCCGCGCAGCCGCAATATGCCTTCGGAGGTGTTGAGCAGGGTCTTTGCCGACGGGCCGCCGAGATTAACCAGCACCTTCGGATTGACCAGCTCGATCTGCCGCTCGATGAACGGCCGGCAGATCTCGGTCTCGTGCGGGGTAGGCGTGCGGTTGCCCGGCGGCCGCCAGGGAATCACGTTGGCGATGTAGGCAGATGTCCGGTCAAGACCGATCGCGGCCAGCATGCGGTCGAGCAGCCGGCCCGAGCGGCCGACGAACGGTAAGCCCTCTATGTCCTCGTCGCGCCCCGGCGCTTCGCCGATCAGCATCACCTCGGCAGTCGGATTGCCGTCGGCGAACACAAGGTTCTTGGCGGTGAATTTGAGATTGCAGCCGTCGAATGCCGCCATGTGCTGGCGAAGCTCGTCGAGGCTTGCCGCCGATCTCGCCAGTTGCCGCGCCAATGCCGCCTGCGCCTCGTCGGGCACCGTTGACATGGCCGGGGACGTTCGCACTGCCGGTGCCGTATTGGGTCTCTCGCCCATTTCGGCGCGCGACACGCTCGTCGAGCGTTGTGGCGTCGCATTTTCACCGGCCGGCATAGCGGCCGCCGCAGGAACCCGCGCCGGTGGCCTGGCTTCTGCAAACCTGTTTACCGGCTGTTCTTCAAGTGCTTCGTCGACGCCGGCGCTGGCGTAGAAGGCCAGCAGCTCGGCGAGATCGGCTCGGCTATTGTGGGGGGCGGCAGTCATGGTTTTCACATTCGACCGCGGCGCTTGAATTTGCAAGTTCAGCTCGACGGTATGCGCGGATCCTGCACCAGATAGAACGTCCAGCGCGGCGTATAGTCGGTGATCAGGAAATAGAAGCTGGCGGTCTTCAGCGGGTCGATCTTGCCGTTCTTGAACAGCAGGCGGTCATAGGGTTCGAAATTGCGGTCGAAATCGGCGTAGCTGGTCGACCAGATATTTTCAGGCGTCTTGTTGCGCTGGTCAAACGACAGCCCGTCGCCGAACACGCTCGGCTGGTCGAGGATCTCCTGGAGTTCGAACTGGAACTCGACCCAGGCCTGGCCGCTATTGTTGAGCACGTCGATGCGCATATACATCAGACCGTTGGCGAAGTCTCCAGCCTTGCCGAACGGCTGGATCGGCTTGGTCGTGCGAATGGCCAGCGTTACCGGTGTCGCTGAATTCAGCTCTTCGGTGATGACCAGCGGATCCTCTTTCGTGCCGATGCCGGAAGCCCCGGTGATGCGGAAGCCGCCGCGCTCGTCGGAAAAGGAATAGGCGCCGGTCGCCCAGACCAGTTGCCGCTCGGCATGGGCATCGAGGGCCGTCAGCGGCAGAAGCGCCAAGAGCGCCGCACGGCAAATCCGGCCGGGCGTGAAAAAAAAGCGCGTCGATGAAAAGCCAGCCGGCCCGAATATGCGCATGGCGGGAAGTATGGCCGATAAGCAAGCCGTCGAACAATTAAAAACATCGGTGCGACATATCTGTGCAAACGGAATAGGATTGAAGATTGATGCTCGCCACGGCGAGTCTGTGCGGCAGGACGCGACTTTTTGACGAAATCGGTATTGTCACGTCCGCGCCGGTTTCCCGTCGCTATTTGATGCGCTATGCAGCGCGTGAGCCAGCAAAATGCCGGAAATGGCGAGCCAGTGAGGGGTCGATGAGCGATATCGAACGCGAAAGCATGGAATTCGACGTGGTCATCGTCGGCGCCGGCCCGGCCGGCCTTGCCGCCGCGATCCGACTCAAGCAGGTCAACCCCGAGCTTTCCGTCGTCGTGCTGGAAAAGGGCGGCGAAGTCGGCGCGCACATCCTGTCCGGCGCCGTCGTCGATCCGATCGGCATCGACCGGCTGCTGCCCGGCTGGCGCGAAGAGGAGGGTCATCCCTTCAGGACACCGGTCACCGATGACCATTTCCTGGTTCTCGGCCCCGCCGGTTCGTTCCGTCTGCCCAATATCCTGATGCCGCCGCTGATGAACAATCATGGCAACTATATCGTCTCGCTCGGCAATGTCTGCCGCTGGCTGGCGACAAAGGCCGAGGCGCTGGGCGTCGAGATCTATCCGGGCTTTGCCGCGGTCGGCCTGCTCTACAACGAGGCCGGTGCGGTCACCGGCGTCGTCACCGGCGACATGGGTGTCGAGAAGGACGGCACGCACGGTCCGGGCTTTGCGCCGGGCATGGCGCTGATGGGCAAATATGTCTTGATCGGCGAGGGCGCGCGCGGCTCGCTGGCCAAGCAGCTGATCGCCAAATACCACCTTTCCGACGGCCGTGAGCCCGGAAAATACGGCATCGGCCTCAAGGAACTCTGGCAGGTCAAACCGGAAAACCACCGGCCGGGCCTTGTCCAGCATTCCTTCGGCTGGCCGCTCGATATGAAGACCGGCGGCGGCTCCTTCCTCTACCATCTCGAGGACAATCAGGTGGCAGTCGGCTTCGTCGTTCACCTGAACTACAAGAACCCCTATCTGTCGCCGTTTGACGAGTTCCAGCGCTTCAAGACCCATCCGGCGATCCGCGGCACCTTCGAAGGTGCCAAGCGTCTGGGCTATGGTGCCCGCGCCATCACCGAAGGCGGCTGGCAGTCGGTGCCGAAACTGTCCTTCCCCGGCGGTGCGCTGATCGGCTGCGCGGCCGGCTTCGTCAACGTGCCGCGCATCAAGGGCTCGCACAATGCCGTGCTCTCGGGAATGCTGGCGGCCGAGCATGTCTGTGATGCGATAGCCGCCGGCCGCACCAATGACGAGCTGGCCTCCTACGAGGCCGCCTGGCGCGCCACCGATATCGGCAAGGACCTGAAGAAGGTGCGCAACGTCAAGCCGCTATGGTCGCGCTTCGGCACCATTGTCGGCGTCGGCCTTGGCGGCCTCGACATGTGGCTGAACACGCTGTTCGGCTTTTCGCCCTTCGGCACGATGAAGCACGGCAAGGCCGACCACGCCACGCTGGAACCGGCCGCCGCGCACCAGAAGATCGCCTACCCGAAGCCGGACGGGGTGCTGACCTTCGACCGGCTGTCGTCGGTGTTCCTGTCCAACACCAACCACGAGGAGAACGAGCCGGTGCATCTGCTTGTCGCCGACATGGACCTGCAGAAGCGCTCCGAGCATGACGTCTATGCCGGGCCCTCGACGCGTTACTGCCCGGCCAGCGTCTACGAATGGGTCGACAAGGACGGCAATGCCGCCGCCGATCCTACGGCTAAGGATGTGCGCTTCGTCATCAACGCGCAGAACTGCGTGCACTGCAAGACTTGCGATATCAAGGACCCGAACCAGAACATAAATTGGGTGCCGCCACAGGGCGGCGAGGGCCCGGTCTACCAGAACATGTAAGTCACAAGGTTTGCTCCGGACCAAACAAGATGAGGAGCAGCGCAACCGTAGGATTGTTGAATAGACCGCCTGCCTGTGTTTCCTTTCTGTGGCGACAGGGAGGAAGGAAAAATGCGTCTGGCAGTTCTGACGAGCGCTGTGGCGATCGGGGCGTTGTGCACCCCTTCAGCCTTGGCCGACACTAAAGTATTGGTCAAGACACGAACTTATAACATTGCCGGAACCACCGGCGCGGCCCTGATCGAGGCCATGGATCGCGGTGGGCCGAAGCACGGCTTCATGACCCACGCCATCGCGCAGACCGGCTACAGCGTCGATGATTGGACCTTCGAAGCCTACACGGAAAACGGCGTCTGCCGCCTGCGCCAGGCCAACGGGACGCTCAATCTCTTCTATACCTATCCCAAACTAGCCTCAGCCACGTCGCCGGCGCTGCAGAAGCGGTGGAAGCGGTTCTTCGCTGGCGTCCGCGCCCATGAAGAGACCCATGGCCGCATCGCCAGACAGATGATGCGGGCCACCGAAAAGTCGGTTCGAGGGCTGACAGTCGGTGATGACCCGCACTGTTTCGCGGCACGTCGCGAGGCAAAGCGCCGGATCAATGCCATCTATGCCGAATACGAGGCAAAGCAGATCGCCTTTGATGCGCACGAGCATCGCGACGGCGGCCCTGTCGAGCACCTCATCCGCGCTTTTGTGGGCCAGTAATAAGCCAGGTCGAGATTGGACTGCGGATTTTCAGCTTCGCGTCCCGCCAGGCAGCGCCGCAAGCGCGGTCGCCGTCTGGTGCTCGTCGAGCGGCTTTTGTTCATCCGACCGTAGCGAAAACTCCACCAGCACCGGCAGATGGTCTGAGCCGGTGTCCTCAAGGGTCGACGCCGAACGGATAACGATGGCGCCCTTGCTGAAAACCTGGTCGATCGGCAGTCCGGCGAAGCGCAGGAAATCCGGCAGCCTTCTGTAGAGCCAGGTCGGCCCGACCGACGGCATTACAGTCAGCTTGCCAAGCGATGCGACGCGCCGGACGGCGGCGCTCCATGGCGCTGCGTTGCAGTCGCCTGCGAGGATCGACGTCTCACCAAGCGAAGCGATTTCGTCAGACAACCCTCCAATCTGCCGTGATTGGTTGTGGGGCCATGGCCAGGTGAGGTGGATGGCGGCGACATCAACGTCGGTTCCGCCGAAATCGACCGTGGCGATCGCCATCGCGCCGCGGCTGTCGCAGTGCGGCTCCGTGCCTATGGCAAACGGTCGTCTGGACAGCAGCGCAACGCCGAATACGCCATTGGGATACGGGCACAGGATCCGGTAGGGATAGGCGCCGGACAGCAGCGCAAGCTTTGCCTTCCACATCTCAGACACCTCATCGAGGGTGATCACATCAGGCTGCGTCCGGCCGATCAGCGACAGCACCTTCTCAGGCGTTGGATTGTTGAACCTGAGGTTCATCTGCAGCAGGCGGTAGACTGGCTCGTCACCGGGTTTGGCTTCGTAGGCGGCCAGCACCTGCCATAGCCGCGAAAGCGGCAAGGCATTCGACGTGGTGGCAAACGCGGCCACCGCAAACAGCAATGCGGCCGCGGCCTGCAGGCGAAACGAGGTGGCGAGCAGCGGCAGCGCGCAAAGTGCCATCAGCACGGAAAAATGGACGCGGAAATGAGCAAAGGAATCGAGGGCCGGATGCAGCGATCCGAGAAACCCGGCCACCAGCGCGGCCGAAAGTGCAAGCATTGCGACGAATGCCAGCGCAACCGTCATGTCCAGAACACGTGCCATCGCTTTGTCTATCGGCAGAAGTGCGGCTCAATCAAGATGACGAAATGTCCTGACCTGGACCGACACATGCGATTCGGCATTACTGGAAGGCAGTTTCCGAAAAGCTCCTGAGCTTGCGCGAATGCAGTCGCTCCATCGGCATTTCAGCCAGCTTCTCCATCGCCCTGATGCCGATGGTCAGGTGCTGCGCTACTTGCCGCTTGTAGAACTCGGTCGCCATGCCCGGCAACTTCAATTCGCCATGCAGCGGCTTGTCGGATACGCAAAGCAGCGTGCCATAGGGCACCCGGAAGCGGAAGCCATTGGCGGCGATCGTCGCCGATTCCATATCGAGCGCGATCGCGCGCGACTGCGACAGCCTCTGCACCGGCCCGCGCTGGTCGCGCAGCTCCCAATTGCGGTTGTCGATAGTGGCGACGGTGCCGGTGCGCATGATGCGCTTGAGATCATATCCGGAAAGCCCGGTGACCTCGGCGACCGCTTCCTGCAGCGCCACCTGGATTTCGGCTAGCGGCGGGATCGGCACCCAGACCGGAAGATCGTCGTCGAGGACATGGTCTTCCCGTACATAGGCATGCGCCAGCACATAATCGCCCAGCGCCTGCGTGTTGCGCAGGCCGGCGCAATGGCCGAGCATCACCCAGGCATGCGGCCGGAGCACCGCAATATGGTCGGTGATCGTCTTGGCGTTGGAAGGACCAACGCCGATATTGACCATGGTGATGCCGCCATGGTTCGGCTTCTTCAGATGATAGGCCGGCATCTGCGGCAGGCGAGATGGCGCAGCACTCTCACCGGGCGCGCCGCCTCCCACTTTGGTTACGATGTTGCCCGGCTCGACGAACTCGACATATCCGTCACCGCCATTGGCCATCAATTCGCGTGCACGGGCGACGAATTCGTCGATATAGAATTGGTAGTTGGTGAACAGCACGAAGTTCTGGAAATGCTGGGGGCTGGTCGCCGTATAGTGCGACATCCGGTGCAGCGAATAATCGATGCGTTGCGCGGTGAACGGTGCCAGCGGCCGTGCCTCGCCCAATCCCACTTCGAACGTGCCGTTGGCGATCTGGTCATCAGTGCCGTCGAGGTCCGGCACGTCGAACAGGTCACGGATCGGCCGTTTGATGCGTTCGGCAGCAGTGCCGTCGACATGGGTGCCTTCGAGGAAAGCGAAATGCAGCGGGATGGGAGTGGTCGATTCCGAGACCGTGACCGGAACGCCGTGGTTGCGCATGATCAGGCGAAGCTGTTCGGTGAGGTAGCTTTCGAAAAGAGCAGGCTGGGTGATGGTGGTTGAGAAATGCCCCGGCGTCGGCATGTGGCCATAGGCCTGCCGCGAGTCGATCTGTGTGAATGAACTCGTGGTGACGCCGATCTCCGGGTAGAAGGCCCGGTAGCGCTTGTTGTTGTCACCGCCCGCGGCGAGCGCGGTAAATGAATCGCGCAGGAACTTGGTATTGCGGTCGTAAAGCACCTGCAAGGCGGCAACCGCCTTCTTGGCATCGTCGAAGCTCTGTCGGCTAAACGGCTCCGGCGTAACGACAGATTCAATGGCTCGGGGATAGATTCGCTTTTCCATGACCCAATATAGAGAGTTGGGTGCGCCGTTGGGAGGGGGTAAGGCGGTTTCAGGACGCGCTGTGGGCGTTTTTCTTCCCAGTGGCCTAAAGCGCGTCGCGCCCGTCCGGCCTCATGTGACACGCTTCAGGTTCCTGCTATCATGCATGCCGTCGTCGCAAAACCGCTGCACACTTTTTGCGCGACATGCATCAGCCGCGCCGCAAGCTGACCAGCAGCACAAAGCCGACGCCGGACTTCCTCAGCGCAGGCGCCTCGATGGTCGAACCTGCATCGGCGCGCATCGTCGGCACGGCCAGGACCGGGGCCGCCAGGAGCATCAGGATGAGCGCCGTCCGCGGCAGAAGCCGAAGGGTCTTGACGACATTGGCGGTGAGGCGGGTCATGGCGTGGTTTTCTATGTCTCGCTGGACGGGTTCAGTGGCGAAGCTGGTTCGGGCAACCGAGCCGGCAGGAAATGGCGACGTCCCAGGCGCGGGCCGGCCGGCCGGCTTGGGCGACAAGGACGGCGAACAACATGCCGAACAGGCTCATCAGCAGGCAGACAATGGTGAAGCGGCGGGCAAGCATTGCGCGGTGTCTCCTTCAACACGCATGACAATGCCTTGCCCTGGCTGAACCGGCTCTGATCCCGGCGTTCATCTGGGGTTCAAAATGGTTGATGATCTCTGAGAGGGCCCGCCTTGAGTGCAGCTACCTATGGCGACGCCATTGCTGCGAGACCGATAACATGAAAACGGGGCCGACTGGCCCCGCTCACCCCGGCAGGAAGGGCACGATCAGAGCTTGTGCCAGGTCTGGCTCTTGCAGATCAGCCCGCCGAGCACGCAGCCGCTCATCTTGAGCGAACTGCCGGAAAGCGAAGCCTTGCCCGAATAGGTCTTATCGGTTTCCGGGTCGGTTATGGTGCCGGCATATTTGTTGTCGCCGGCCACCTTCAGTGAACCGATATGCTTGCCGGCAAATTTGCCGGATTTGAGCGTAATCGAAAATGCTCCGCCGCCACCAGAAATGGCGGCAGTCGATCCGGCTTGCGTTTTCCAATTGCCTTCGATCGGATCGGCCCACGCCGCGCCGGTCATCATTATTGCGGCCGCGAGGGCCAGGCTCACTTGTCGAAACATGTCTTTCCTCCCTCAGGCAAGTCCAATCGGGCTCCCTCCAAGCTGTCTGCCCCTTACGCAAACGTAAGCTAGTCCAGCTCCCGGAAAAACAAAAGCGGTGCCGCGACGGAAGGGTCGCGGGTTTTTGCCCGCTCCCGAACGGCCGCGCCGGCGAAAAATGAAACGGGCCGCACACGTCTTTGTCTTCTGTGGTTAGCGGAGTCTTGATCCGCGCCTCGCAAGTTTTCTTCAAATTTTGTGCAAACCGGCGCGATTGCTGGCTTTGTATCCTTAACGAATTTTCGCGTTTACCTCTTGTTTTAGCTTTGTTTTCTTCAAATTAAGCACGCCATTTAACGACGGATTCAAGCCTCCGCGGCATTCTCGAAAGCATCGAAAGAGCGGCCGCCCCCGAAGGTAATCAAGGACACCGAGGGACAGACGGAGACAGCTCTCGGGAGCCAGAACAGGGGATTTGAAATGGCACGTTTTGAAATGCTTGAAGCCGGCTTCGGCGCCATGGGGGCAACTGCCCAGGCCGATATTCTTTTCGAGTTGGGCATGATGTATGCGACCGGCCGCGATTGCGAGACCGATGTCGTCGCCGCCCACAAATGGTTCAACATCGCCGCGATCAAGGGCTCGGCCCGCGCCGCGGAACTGCGCTCTGAATTGTCGGCCGCCATGTCGAAGGTCGAGATCGCCAAGGCGCTGCGCGAAGCCCGCGAATGGATGACGATGCACTGAATTCGCCGGCATCGACTTCACAGGGGTACTGACCTCACAACAGGGACGCTTCGGGTCAAGGCCGCGCAGAGGGCTGGACCCGAAAATCAAGGCCGCGCAAGACGGCTGGGCCAACAAGGACACGGCAGGCGGACGAGCCGTGCAATAAACCGTACAAACAGGGAAGGCGAGCGGATCCCGGTGCTGATACCTCGGTAAGCTCGATGACAAAAGCCGCGACCGGCCGGAACAAGGCTGGCGCGGCTTTGTCTTTGGGACCGCGTGTTGCAGGCCCAATCGAGCGCCGACGATGCGTCTAGACAGCTCCGGTGAAGGATGAAATTCTCCCGCCACTCTGGAAGAGGCGCGGCCGGGATGGCCGCGCGAGAGTGGAGGAGTTATGTCGCCATGAAGAAATTCAGTATTTTCAGCGCAGCCATATTTGGCCTGATGATGAGCGCGCCGGTCGCCTTCGCCGATGACATCACCTTTTCGGTGGTCGGACCGATGACCGGTCAGCTTGCCACCATCGGCGATCAGTTCAAACACGGAGCGCAAGCCGCTGCCGACGCGATCAACGCGGCCGGCGGCGTCGACGGCCGCCAGGTCAAACTCGACATCGAGGACGACCAGTGCGATCCGAAGCAGGCGGTTTCGGTCGCCAACCGCATCGTCGCCAATGGTGTCAAGTTCATCGACGGCCATGCCTGTTCGGGCTCCAGCATCCCGGCCTCTGCCGTCTATGCCGAAGCCGGTGCGCTGATGATGAGTCCAGCTTCCTCGAACCCGGTGCTGACCGACGCAGCGGCGAAAGCCGGCTGGCCGACAATCATGCGTCTCTATACGCGCGACGACGCGCAGGGCGCTTTCATCGGTCCATGGATCGCCAAGAAATATGCCGGCAAGAACGTCGTCATCCTGCACGACAAGAGCGCCTATGGGCAGGGCGTCGCCGATGTCGTCAAGGCAACGATGAACCAGAACGGTCTCAACGAGATCCTCTATGAGGGAATCAACGCCGGTGAAAAGGACTACGCGGCGCTTGTCACCAAGCTCAAGGACCTGAAGGCTGACGTCGTCTATTTCGGCGGCTACCACCCCGAAGCCGGCCTCATCCTGCGCCAGTCGGCGGAACAGAACCTGAAATTCCAGCTGATCATGCCGGACTCGATTGCCACGCCGGAATTTTGGCAGGTTTCCGGCCCGGCCGGCGAAGGCACCATGTTCGTCTTCCCGTCGGATCCGCAGGCGAAGCCCGAAGCCAAGGAAGCCATCGCCAAGATCAAGGCCGGCGGCTTCGTGCCGGAGGGCTTCACGCTGTTTTCCTATGCGGTGATCCAGGCCTTCGCCGAAGGCATCAAACGCGCCGGCAGCGACGATCCGGCAAAAGTCGCCGAAGCGTTAAAGAACGGCCAGCCGATCAGCACGGTTGTCGGCTCAGTCACCTTCGACGAGAAGGGCGACCTCAAGAACGTCAGCTACGACATCAACCAGTGGCACGACGGCAAATACGCGCCGATCCAGCCGTGATGGCCGCGGCGCCGCAAGACGCGCTGCTGTAGTCGAACATGGCCGGGGTCAAACCCGGCCAGGTTGTTTTTGGCGACGCCTTTGTGACGCGTTCGAGATCACTTCGTGGATAGGGAAACAGCAGCCAGCTGAGGTTCCTCGGCAAAGCGAACCAGCACGGTCCCGTCGGTGACCTGCGCGCCTTCGGCAGCGATCTCGGCGATAACCCCGTCATGCGGCGCGGCAATGGTGTGCTCCATCTTCATCGCCTCCAGGATCAGCAGCGGCTGGCCCTTGATCACGGACTCGCCTCTGGCTGCACGCACCAATTTGACCAGGCCGGGCATTGGCGCGCGCAGGCTGCCGGAAGCGACCGCGGCTTCGTCGGCTCGCGCCAGCGGATCCGGCACGGCGAAACCGTAGCCGATGGCGCCATCGAAGACCGTGACGTGGCCCGGCCAGCGGGCGAGGCGAGGCGCCGCGCGAAGATCATGCGAATTGACGCTCTCATAGGGCGCATCCAGCGCCACCTCGAACCGTCCGTCCGGCCGCACCGACACACGCGCGACGATCTCCTGCTCGCCAAACTTCAGCAGCGTGCGCCGCGCTACAGCGTGGAAATGCGCATAGCCGGCCAGCGACGACCAAGGATCGTCCGAGGATGACAAGTCGCCCGCACCGGACGCGGCAAGTGCCGCGGCGGCAATCGTCTCGCCGCTCGGCGACGGAACCGCCGTCAACGCCTGCTGATGCCTGGCGATCAGGCCGGTATCGACATCGCCCGCCGCAAAATCCGCATCAGCGGCCAGCGCGGCAAGAAAGGCAGTGTTGACCGTCGAGCCGGCGATTTCGGTCTGCGACAGCGCTGCGCCAAGTGCCGTGAGCGCCGCCCGTCTATCCTTGCCATGAACGATCAGCTTAGCGATCATCGGGTCGTAAAACGGCGAAATCGCATCACCGGCGCGCACACCGCTTTCGATGCGCATGGTCGCACCCTCCGGTGCCGGCTGCGGAAATTTCAAATGGTGCAAGGTGCCGGTCGCCGGCAAAAACCCTCTTGCCGCGTCCTCGGCATAGATGCGCGCCTCGAAGGCGTGGCCGGAGAGCGCGATCTCGCTCTGCGCCTTCGGCAGTTTTTCGCCGGAGGCTACCCGCAACTGCCACTCGACCAGGTCGATGCCGGTGACCATTTCGGTGACGGGGTGCTCGACCTGCAGGCGGGTGTTCATTTCCATGAACCAGAAACGGTCGGCCTTCAGACCTTGCGAGGCATCGACGATGAACTCGATGGTACCGGCGCCGGAATAGCGGATTGCCTTGGCGGCTTTCACCGCCGCCTCGGTCATCGCCTTGCGCAGTGCCTGCGTCATGCCCGGGGCAGGCGCCTCCTCGATCACCTTCTGGTGGCGGCGCTGCGCCGAGCAGTCACGTTCGTGAAGATGTACGGCGTTGCCGAAATTGTCACCAAACACCTGCACTTCGATGTGGCGCGGCTTGTCGACATATTTTTCAACCAAGACGCGGTCGTCACCGAACGCGGCTTTCGCCTCGCGCCGCGCGCCCGACAGTGCTTCAGAAAAATCATCAGGATGCTCGACGCGCCGCATGCCCTTGCCGCCGCCGCCGGCGCGCGCCTTGATCAATACGGGGTAGCCTATCTCGCGCGCCTTGGAGGCGAGCAACACGATCTCCTGCGCTTCACCATGGTAGCCCGGAACGACAGGCACGCCGGCCTTTTCCATCAGCCGCTTGGCCGCGTCCTTCAGTCCCATGGCACGGATCGAGGCCGCCGACGGCCCAATGAAGATCAGCCCAGCGGCCGCGACCTGGTCGACGAAGTCGGGGTTTTCCGAAAGAAAGCCGTAGCCCGGATGGATGGCCTCGGCACCTGTGGCCAAGGCCGCCGCGATGATCTTGTCGCCGCGCAGATAGCTTTCGTTGGCCGGAGAGGCGCCGATATGCACCGCTTCGTTGGCCATTTCGACATGCAAGGCGTGAGCATCGGCGTCGGAATAGACGGCGACGCAGCGCACACCCATCCTGCGTGCCGTGCGGATCACCCGGCAGGCGATCTCGCCACGGTTGGCGATCAGGATCTTGGCGAACATCGGGCCTCCACAGGCAGAGCTTGCCGCCAACGGTGCGAATTCTCGTCACGCGAGCTGCGGCGATGCCCCGCTTTGTAGTCTGGCGGTCAAAGGGTAGGCAAGCGAGGCCTGCCTACTTCGAGGCCGCGATTTCGCAAGCTCCCCCGGTCGTGACCTTGTAACGGTTGCGGGTGGCCTGGCAGGATTTCATCGCCATATCCTCGGCAGCCTTTTGCGAGGGCGCATTCAAGCGCGAGCCGCACATGATGTACAACGAACGCACCCGGGAATACGGAGTGGTCGCATAAGCTGAATGGCCGCTGGCCGCCACATAGGCCTTATATGCCTTGGTGCATGGCCGATCCGCGGTTGCCGGAAAATACGGGTAGAAGCGGACGTCGCCCTTGCTTCCAGCCAGCGATTCCGCCGCGCCGACATTGGGGCTCGAGACTAAAAGCAACCCGGCTATTAGCGAGAAGACTGCTTGTTTGACGCTTATAGATTTCATTTTTCCCACCCATTGGAAACGTTGAAGGCCGGCCGAGTGTCGGCCTATTTGGAGGCAGCTACGGCGCAGGCCCCTGCAGTCGTGACCTTGTACTTGCTGCGCGCGGACTGGCAGGACTTCAACGCCAGTGCTTCAGCAGCCTTCTGGGATGGTGCATTCAGATAAGCACCGCAAATAGTGAATTCGGTTGCCCAGTTGAATGGCGTCATCGCATAAGCCGAGTGACCGCCAGCCGCCACGTAGTCCTTGTAATTTTTGCCGCAGCCTCCGATTGTACCCGGTGCAAAATAGACCGGAAAACGGCTGTCGCCCTTGCTTCCCGCCAGCGATTCGGCGGCGCCGACATTCGGTGCAGAGGCCATAAGCAGTGCAAGTACCGATATGGTTGTTCGCCTGATGGATAAAGATTTCATTGCCCAGCCCATTTGAGAAACCCCAATACTGTAGATATTCGCTTATTTAGAGGCAGCGATTTCGCAGCCCCCACCTGTTGTAACCCTGTAACTGTTGCGGGTGGCCTGACAGGATTTCAACGCCAACTCTTCGGCAGCTTGCTGTGACGGTGCATTCAAGCGCGAGCCGCAGATGATGTACAGCGAACGCACCCGGGAATACGGGGTGGTTGCATAGGCTGAATGGCCGCCGGCCGCTACATAGGCCTTGTAGGCCCTGGTACATTCATCCTTCGGGTTCTGCGGCAAATAGGGATAGAAACGGGTCTCGCCCTTGCTTCCCGCCAACGACTCCGCTGCTGCGATGCCGGGCGCCGTTAACACGAGCAATCCTGCAAATATGGATAAAGTTGTTTTCTGAAAAAGCTGAAGTCTCATCTTCGCCCTATTCCCCATTTCTATCCGGCCCATTGCTGCCGAAAGCTACTTGGAAGCGACTACGCCGCAGCCGCCGACCATGTCCACTTTGAACTTCTTGCGACCGACTTCGCATGACTTAAGCGCGAGCGCTTCGGCAGCCATCTGGGACGGTGCGTTAATGTGCACGCCGCAGACGAAATACAGGACCCTTGCTCCAGTGATGGTTGATGCGTAGGCGGAATGTCCGGCCGCAGCCACATAGGCATTGTAGGCCTGCCTGCAATTGCCTTCCGAGCCTTGCTGAGGGAGATACACGAAGGAACGCTTATCGCCGACTTTCCCAGCGAGCGACTCCGCTGCACCGACGCCAGGCGTCGCTAATATAAGCAACCCCGCAAGTATCTGCACAGTTGTTCTCTGAGAAACCCGCCGTCTCATCTTCGCCCAATCCCCATTGGTATTTGCGATGATCAATAGCCGCGATTCTTTCGTCTGGCCAGATCAAGAAGCAAAAAATAGTTATGGAGATGTGGACGGGTGCCGCCGGCGCAGGGTCACACCCTGCCGAGTGCAGCAACGACCCGCTGATACAATTCGGCCGTCGGCTCGTCGAAGCAGCAGAAAATGACGGTTTCCGGAACGATGTTCTGGCCGATGAAGGCGCTCACGGTACCGACAGCAATTTGCGTCGCCTGATCCTTCGGATAACGGTAGGCCCCGGTCGAGATCGCTGGAAACGCCATCGTCCGGCAGTCCTTTGCGGCGGCGATTTCGAGCGACCTGCGATAGCAGGAGGCGAGCAGTTCGGCTTCTCCTTTGCTGCCGCCTTGCCAGACCGGCCCGACCGTATGGATGATGTAGCGCGCGGGCAGCTTGTAGCCCTTGGTGATCTTTGCGTCTCCGACCTTGCAGCCATTTAGCATCCGGCATTCGAATTCAAGCTCGGGACCGGCCGCGCGGTGAATGGCGCCATCCACACCGCCACCTCCCAGGAGCGAAGTATTGGCGGCGTTGACGATGGCATCGACCGCCAGCTTCGTGATGTCGCCGGTTTGAATGCGAATCCTTCGGCCGATTTCGCTCATCTCACATCCTGAACACGCCGAAGCGTGTCTCCTCGATCTCGGCGTTGAGCGCGGCCGAAAGGCTGAGCGCCAGCACCTCGCGGGTCTTGGCCGGGTCGATGATGCCGTCGTCCCAGAGCCTTGCCGACGAATAGAGCGGGTGGCCTTCGTGCTCGTACTTCATCAGGATCGGCTTCTTGAATTTCGCTTCCTCCTCGGCGCTCCATTCGCCGCCCTTGCGCTCGATGCCTTCGCGCTTGACGACGGCCAGCACCGTTGCCGCCTGCTCGCCGCCCATCACCGAAATGCGGGCATTCGGCCACATCCACAGGAAGCGTGGTGAATAGGCGCGTCCGCACATGCCGTAATTGCCGGCGCCGAAGGAGCCGCCGATGATCATCGTTACTTTCGGCACCTTGGCGGTGGCGACCGCCATCACCAGCTTGGCGCCGTCCTTGGCGATGCCGCCGGCCTCGTATTTTCGCCCGACCATGAAGCCGGTGATGTTCTGCAGGAAAATCAGCGGCACCCTGCGCTGGCAGCACAACTCGATGAAGTGCGCGCCCTTCAGCGCGCTTTCCGAAAACAGCACGCCGTTGTTGGCGACGATGCCGACCGGCATGCCGCTGAGGTGAGCGAAGCCGGTGACCAGCGTGGCGCCGTAATTCTGCTTGAACTCATCGAACTCGGAGCCGTCGACGATGCGGGCGATCACCTCGCGCACGTCGTAAGGCTGGCGCAGATCCGTAGGCACGATGCCGTAGAGTTCATGTGGATCGTGAAGCGGCGGAATCGATTTCTGCAAGGCCAGGCTTACATTCTTGTTCCGATTCAGGTTTTTGACGATACGCCGGCATATGGCCAGCGCATGCTCGTCATCGAGCGCATAATGGTCGGCAACGCCGGAAAGCCTTGTGTGCACGTCGGCGCCACCGAGGTCCTCGGCGGTGACGTCCTCGCCGGTGGCCGCCTTCACCAGCGGCGGCCCGCCGAGAAAGATGGTTGCCTGGTTGCGCACCATGATTGTCTCGTCCGACATCGCAGGCACATAGGCGCCGCCGGCCGTGCACGAACCCATGACGCAGGCGATCTGCGGAATGCCGGCAGCCGACATGTTGGCCTGGTTGTAGAAGATACGGCCGAAATGATCGCGGTCGGGAAACACCTCGTCCTGGTTGGGCAGATTGGCGCCGCCGCTGTCGACCAGATAGACGCAAGGCAGATTGTTCTGTAGCGCGATCTCCTGTGCACGCAGATGCTTCTTCACCGTCAGCGGATAATAGGTGCCGCCCTTCACCGTGGCGTCGTTTACGACGACCATCACTTCGGTGCCTTCGACGCGCCCGATGCCGGCGATGAGGCCGGCCGAAGGGACGTCCTCGCCATACATCGACCAAGCGGTGAACTGGCCGATCTCGAGGAAGGGCGAGCCGGTATCGAGCAATTGGGCGAGGCGTTGCCGCGGCAGGAGCTTGCCGCGCGAGACGTGCCGTTCACGCGCTTCCTCCGAGCCACCGCGCTCGATGGCGGCAGCTTTTTCAGCGATGTCGGCGACCAGCGCCCGCATGCGCTCGGCATTGGCGTGGAAGGCGTCGGAGGCGGGCGAGATCTGGGTTTGCAGCGGGGCCATTGCTCTATCGTTTCCTAAAAATCCTTGATGCCGCTAGGCAATCAGTATATCAGCCGGCCCCTACCGTCGCGTGCCAAGCTCCGCATAGTTCGGTCCGGCGTCAATGACACTCTCAGGAGGCAGCGATGAAAGGCATGTACATGCATTTCGCAAGATGTCTCCCTTCGGCCATGGCCTGACGCCGCCGAAGGGCGGCCTTCCACATCCCGAATTTGAGCAAGAGGAACGCGGTTCGCGTGAGCACCGCGGGTGTCATCATGTATGTGCGGTTTGTCACGCCGCTGATCCATCCGGCGAGCCGTGTGGAGACCGGCTTCTTCCGGGCGTCCTGGTATCTGTACCGGAACGGCTGCCCGAACTGGATTCAAAGTGAACTGGAAGATCAGTTCGACTGGTTCAACCACCACCTGCCCAGTCCGGGAAGAGTTGGCCGGCATTTCAAGCGCCGCAACTCCATCTGGGGCGTCTGCTGGTTCAATCCGGACGCCAGAGAGGCGATCAGCCGGGCGCGCTATTGCGCCTGGTTGATCGAAGAAGGCGGCTTGCCGGTGCGGTCGATTACGTCTTCGCACCAGCGCGAGGTTCTGTGGCGCGACGCGCACCAGATTGTTGCCAAGCCGACCGCCGATCTGCCGAAGGCATTCGTCTGAGAGGGGGGAGCGGAGCATCACACCCCCTCCGCGATGATTTCCCGCCCGATCAGCCAGCGACGGATTTCGCTGGTGCCGGCACCGATCTCGTAGAGCTTGGCGTCGCGCAGCAGCCGGCCGGTCGGGTAATCGTTGATGTAGCCGTTGCCACCCAAAAGCTGGATGGCGTCGAGCGCCATCAGGGTCGCCTTTTCGGCGGCGAAGAGAATACAGCCGGCAGCATCCTTGCGGGCCGTCTCACCGCGATCGCAGGCGGCGGCTACGGCATAGACGTAAGCGCGCGCCGCGTTCATCGTCGCATACATATCGGCCAGCTTGCCTTGCACCAGCTGGAATTCGCCGATCGGCTGGCCGAACTGCTTGCGTTCATGCACGTAAGGTATCGCCACGTCGAGGCACGCCGCCATCAGCCCGATTGGGCCGCCGGCCAGCACGGCGCGTTCGTAGTCGAGGCCCGACATCAGCACCTCGACGCCGCGCCCTTCCTCGTGCAGCACATTGTCGAACGGCACTTCGACATTCTCGAACACCAACTCGCCGGTGTTTGAGCCGCGCATGCCGAGCTTGTCGAGCTTTTGCGCCACCGAAAAACCGGCAAAGGCCTTTTCGACGATGAAAGCGGTGATGCCGCGCGAATGGAGTTCCGGATCGGTCTTGGCGTAGACGACCAGCGTCTCGGCATCCGGCCCGTTGGTGATCCACATTTTGGTGCCATTGAGCACATAGCGGTCGTTGCGCTTTTCGGCGCGCAGGCGCAGCGACACGACATCGGAGCCGGCACCCGATTCCGACATCGCCAGTGCGCCGACCTTCTCGCCGCTGCAGAGCGAAGGCAGATATTTTTCCTTCTGCGCCTGCGTTGCCCAGCGGTTGATCTGGTTGACGCAGAGGTTGGAATGGGCACCGTAGGAGAGGCCGACCGAGGCGGAGGCGCGCGAAATCTCCTCCATCGCGACAACATGGGCGAGGTAGCCCATGCCGCTGCCGCCGAAATCGGGATCGGCGGTGATGCCGAGCAGGCCAAGCCCGCCGAGCTCCGCCCACAGATGTGCCGGGAATTCGTTCGAGCGGTCGATTTCGGCGGCGATTGGTGCGATCTTTTCCTGGGCAAAGCGCCGCACCAGGTCGCGCAGTGCCTCGATGTCTTCGTCAAGCCCGAAGTTGAGCGTATGCGTGTACATGCCGTTCCTCCCGGCGCACGATCCCGAAAATCGGGATCGTGCGCGAAATCAAGTTGCTAGAGCGTCCTTTGCGCGCCCGAATAGGGGCGCGGCGTCGTGGCTCGTTGACGCGCCATCGGTCTTTGCTCCAACAAGGCGCATTGTCATTGCTAGATATGTAGCGGTGACTTCGGCGATCGACAGCCGTTCGCCCGGCCGGAACCAGACGATGACGCCGGTCATCATCTGGATCAGCGCCATCGCGGTGAGCCCTGTGTCTTCGATGCTGAACAAGTCCGCTTCGACGCCGTCGCGCAGGATGGCGCGCAGCTCCTTCTCGTAGGCCGTGCGCATGCGCAGGATCTGTGTGAGTTTTTCGTGCGACAGGCTGCGCAGCTCCATGTTCGAGACATGGGTGGAGTGGCGGCGTTCGATATGGAAAGTGATGTGGTTTTCGACATAAGCGGCAAGCCGCGCTAACGGATCGGCGCCGACAGGGCGTGTTGCGCGCCACGCCTCGATCAGGCCTTCCATATGCTCGCGCATCAGGGTGAACAGAAGGTCCTGCTTGGTCGGGAAGTAGCGGTAAAGCGCCGCTGCCTGCACGCCAACCTCGGCCGCCAGCTGGCGCATCGACATCGCCTCGTAGCCGAGACGCGCAATCAGGCTGATCGCCGCCTCGCGGACCGCAGCTTCGGTCTTCTCTCCGTCGGAACCGGTCGTACGCGCCATGACAAGCCGCCTTTTTGTAGACAATAAAACAAACGTTCAATTAATTCAAGGACCGAGGCATGTCCGGGCAGGGCATTGGCTTCAGGTTTTCTCTATCTGCACCCTGGAGATTTTATGCGATGGAAGCGAATGAGCGGGATCATGCCTTGCTAGGCAACAATCCTGAAACCCGGGGACATGTCGCGAGCCTCGATCTCCTCGACATCGACCTTCGAAACCGCTGCCCCTGGCGGCCCTTGCCAAAGCCGTTCGATCATTGTCGAGACCGCCGCACCGGTCCCTGCAATCAAGGCGGTCACCGAGCCGTCAACTTCGTTGCGCACCCACCCGGCAAGGCCAAGCGCCGACGCCTCGCGCCGCGCCCAAACCCGGTAGCTGACGCCTTGCACCTTGCCATAAATGCGTACTTGCACCGTCCGGTCGGCCATCGCGCTCTCCATCCTCTGACTCGAGTCTGGCGCATCGCTGTGCAAATTCAACCGCGCTGCCGCCGGTCAGCCACATAGGGCGAAGGCGCTTCAATTCCCCCGCGCTGCTGCCAGTGCGCCAGGCAGTTCCTCGGCAAAGATGTCGAGTTCGTGGTCGAGGCCGACGCTGACGCGGATGCAGCGGTCGAGCACCGGCACCATCGGCTTGCGGATGAAGACGTCGCGCGACAACAGCGCCTGCAGCACTTTTAGCGCGAAAGCGCCGTCGCGGCCGCAGTCGATGGTGACGAAATTGGTCGCCGAAGCCAGCGGCTTCAGCCCGTTCGCCTCAGCTGTTCCGGCGATGCGCCGGCGCCCGGCGGCGACCCGCGCCACCACGCTCTCCAGCCAGGCCTGATCGGCAAGCGCCTCGACACCGGCGATCTGCGCCATGCGGCTGACGCCGTAATGATTGCGGATCTTTTCGAAATCGCGAATCACCTGGGCCTCGGCCACCGCATAGCCGCAGCGTATGCCGGCCAGCCCATAGGCCTTGGAGAAGGTGCGCATGCGGATGACGTTCGGCTGCGCCACATCGATCGGCGGCAGCGCTGAGGCTGGCCCTAATTCGCCATACGCTTCGTCGAGCACCAGCATTGTGGTCTCCGGCAAGGCCTCGATGAAGCGGCCAAGCTCGGCGGCTTCCCACCAGCTGCCCATCGGATTGTCCGGATTGGACAGGTAGACCAGTGGCGCCTTTTCCCTGGCCACTGCCGCCAGCAGGCCGTCGAGGTTTTCCCGATCGTTCTCGTAGGGCACTGCGACCAGCCGGCCGCCGACGCCGGCAACATGAAAGTTGAAGGTCGGATAGGCGCCGAGCGAGGTCACCACCGCGTCGCCGGGCGCCACATACATGCGCCCAACCAAGCTGAGCAGCCCGTCTATGCCTTCGCCGATGACGACGTTTTCGGCGCCGACGCCGAGATGCCGGGCTACGGCTACCTTCAAATCGTAATTGTCGGGGTCGCAATACATCCACATGTCGCCGGCAATCTCGGCCATGCGGGCAACGACGCGCGGCGAAGGGCCAAAGCTGCTCTCATTGGCGCCGATGCGGGCGCGAAAGGCGCGGCCGCGGTCGCGCTCCTGCGCCTCAGGTCCGACAAACGGCACCGTGGAGGGAAGCGCGTCGATGAGCGGCGTAAGGGGAGGGCGCATGGCAAAGGCTCGTTCAAAAAGGGGCCTTCTTGCTAGCCTGCCGGCTGAGCCTGCGCAAGTTCCGCGGCCAGCGGCAACGGTCAGGCTGGATTCTCCCGGACCATTTTGCTAGCGAGACATGATGAGCAACCGACTGCCACCCGCCTGGTCCAAGCACATAAAGTCCCGTTCGGCCCCGAAAGTGGAACCGCCGAAGGCGAAACCGCCGTCGCGCGCGCAGGCCGACGATGCTCTGCTGAAACAGGCGTATGGCTTACAGCAGGCCAGGCGGTTGGCTGAAGCGGAGGAACTGTGCCGTCGCGTGCTGGAGCGGACGCCCAACCATCCCTTGGCTTTGTATATCATGGGCACCCTATTCGTCGGGCTCGACGATGAAATGGCCCTGCGATATTTGGCCCGAGCCGTCGGCGAGGAGCCTCAAAACCCCTTTTATAACCTTAGTCTGGGTGAGGTTTATCTAAAAGTCAGCGAATATTCGCCCGCGATCAGGCATATTCAGCAAGCTTTGAAGTTGAAGCCCGATTTGCTGGAAGCGCTTTGCGCATTGGGACGCGCTTACGTCGAATTCGACAAGGCTGACATGGCTGTGCCGGTTTACGAGAGAGCGCTCAAGATCAACCGCGATCATCCTCGCGTTCGGACAGGACTGGCCAGCGCACTCACCGGTCTCGGTCGCGTGGACGAAGCCGAAGTCTATCTGAAAGAAGCGATCGAACGTCGCATCGCGATGCCCGCTGCCTATAGCGAGCTTGTGCATACGCGCAAATTCACCGAAGAGCCGGCCGAACTTAAGTCCATCCTGCGCGAACTGAGCTACCCAAAACTTGACCCCGAAAGTGCGATGAGACTTCATCACGCAGCCGGCAAGGTGCTGAACGACCTTGGGCGCTACGAAGACGCGATAGATCATTTCAAGAAAGGCAAGCAGGCCGCAGGCTATAAGTTTGACCTGGAAGCCTATCGCCGCTGGGTCGACTCTACGATCGAGCTCTTCAACCCGGACATGGTGGCTGCCAAGGCGGGTCACGGAAGCCCATCGGAAGTGCCCGTGTTTGTATTGGGAATGCCCCGGTCAGGGACCACCCTGACCGAGCAGATTTGCGCGAGCCACCCGGATGTTCGCGGCGCAGGAGAACTGAGCAAGCTAAGGCGAGCCGCAAATGCTATCGGCCTCACGAAGGTTCCGTCACGAGCCTTGGGCCAATCGATTGTGCCGATCACCCCTGACGTGTCCAAAAGGTTGGCCGAGGAGCATTTGTCATACCTTCATGAGCGTGCGCCGACCGCACTTCGCGTCGTCGACAAAATGCCCCAGAATTTCGAACTGATCGGTCTAATAGGCCTTCTCTTTCCCAACGCGCGGATTATTCACTGCCGCCGCGACGCAATCGACAATTGCCTCTCGTGCTTTTTCCAGAATTTCTCCAAGGGACACAGCTACATCGCCGACCTGCAGACGCTCGGGCTGTACTACCGTGAATATGATCGCCTGATGCGACATTGGGACAAGGTTTTTCCAGGACGCATCTTCGAAAACCGCTACGAGACGCTGGTTGCGGATCAGGAGGCACAATCGCGCCGTCTGATCGATTATCTTGGATTGCCCTGGGACGATGCCTGCCTGCGCTTCTTCGACAAGGAGGGATCGGTCAACACGGCCAGTCGCTGGCAAGTCCGGCAGCCGATCTACAGTTCATCTGTCAAGCGCTGGAAAAACTATGAGAGCGCAATCCAGCCGCTGATCCAATCGCTCGGCGATCTCGCCGGTGCCTGAGTTCCACGCCCGGCGGCAACGGTCAGGCTGGATTCTCCCGGACCATTTTGCTAGCGAGACATGATGAGCAACCGACTGCCGCCCGCTTGGTCCAAACACATAAAGTCCCGTTCGGCGCCGAAAGTGCAGCCGTCGAAAGTGAAATCGCCCTCGCGCGCGCAAGCTGACGACATGCTGCTGCGACAGGCGCTCGAACTTCAGCAAGCCAAGCGGCTCCCGGAGGCGGAGGAATTATGCCATCGCGTTCTCGCGCGCACGCCCAACCACCCGCTTTCGCTCTACATCCTCGGCACGTTGGGGCTCGGTGTCGACGATGAGTTGGCTCTCAAATATTTTGCGCGGGCAGTAAGCCAGACGCCTCAAAATCCATATTTCCACCTTAGCCTGGGAGAGGCCGGTCTGAAGCTTGGCGACAGCTTGCTTGCGATCAGGCACTTGCAGCGCGCCTGCGAATTGAAGCCCGATCTGGTGGAAGCGCTTTGCGGACTGGCGCGTGCCTACGTCAACTTCGACAAGGCCGAGATGGCTTTGCCCCTTTACGAGAAGGCGCTGAAGATCAACGGCGACCATCCCATGGTCCGGATTGGTCTGGCTGGTGCGCTCACCAGCCTCGGCCGCATGGACGAAGCCAGAGCCTATCTTGACCAGGCAATAGACCGTCGTGTCGATGTTGGGGCGGCCTACAATTACCTGGTCGACACGCAAAAGTTCACCGAAAAACCTGCCGAGCTCGATTCTATTCTGCGCGAACTCTCCAATCCCAGGCTCGAACCGGTTGCTGCATCGCAGCTCCATCACGCGGCAGGCAAAGTGCTGAACGATCTTCAGCGCTATGAAGAGGCGATGGATCACTTCAAGAGGGCGAAAAAGGCCGCTGGTCACGATTTCGACCTGGAGTACTACCGCCGAAGCGTCGATTCCATGATCGAGATATTCAGCCCGTCACTATTGGAAGCCAAGGCTGGCCACGGCAGTCCGTCCGAAGTGCCTGTGTTTGTGCTGGGCATGCCCCGGTCGGGGACGACGCTGACCGAGCAGATCTGCGCGAGCCATCCGGATGTCCATGGCGCCGGGGAGCTTACGAAGCTGCGGCGAATCGCGAACTCGATGGGCTTTAGGACACTGTCGGATGAGGACCTGCGCAGTTCGATCATGTCGATGACGAGGGATCAGTCGAGGGCACTGGCCGAAGAATACCTGTCTTATCTGCGCCGGCACGCGCCTGCCGCGCTCCGCATCGTCGACAAGATGCCGCACAACTTCGAGTTTATCGGCGTGATTGGAATTCTCTTTCCCAACGCACGCATCATTCATTGCCGGCGCGATGCTATCGACAATTGCGTCTCCTGCTTCGTCTTGCATTTCACCAAGGACCACGGCTACAACGCCGACCTTGAGACACTCGGCCTGTACTACCGCGAATATGATCGCTTGATGCGGCACTGGGACAAGGTCTTTCCCGGACGTATTTTCGAAAGCCGCTATGAGACGCTGGTTGCGGATCAGGAGACGCAAACGCGCCGTCTCATCGATCATCTCGGCTTGCCTTGGGACGATGCCTGCTTGCGCTTTTTCGAGAGGAGCGGGTCGGTCAATACTCCCAGCCGCTGGCAGGTGCGGCAGCCGATCTATAATTCATCCGTCAAACGCTGGAAAAAGTACGAGAGCACGATCCAGCCGCTGATTCACGCCTTGGGCGACCTGGCCGAGATTTGAACAAGTGTTCGGCAGGCCGAGGTTCACCATGACTTGCTGCCGGGATCCTTTGATCCTGTAGGCCAGCACCGCAGATCGTGCCAAGGTTTTCATTTCTTGTACGTCCGACAAGCGGCGAGGCGAGCATTGCAATAGCTCAGCTCAGCCCTGCGATCGATGTTCAGCGGTAGCCTGCATTCATACATCGAGAGTTGATGGCAGCGTCCCCATAAGAAAAAACCCGGCGGTCGGCCCGCCGGGTTCGATCTCAAATCAGGCTGGGACTGTTAGAATGAGCGCTGGAAGCGCAGCATCCCGCCGACGCTGTCCTTGTCGTCGGCATTGGTCCAGTTGCGATCGTAGGCTTTGTCAAACTGGCCGTCGCGGGCCCAATCGACTTCGGCAGTGATCGTGAGACCGGGAACGATATCGTAGGCAATGTTCGCAGCGACGCCGTAGTTTTTGTCGTCGTCAGCCGAGGCCTGGAGATTGAACGAGGTCTTCTCGTTGATGGTGTAGGTGCCACCACCCCAGACTGCCCAGTTGCCGCCCCACTGCTTGTAGAAGTTGCGGTCGATGTTGTCGTCAGAGCCGTAGCCGGCCATGATGAACAGTGTCAGGTTCTGTATCGGTGTAACGTCGACGCGAACCTTGCCGGCCCACTCTTCCCAAGTGCTGTCATAGGCGGCGACACCGGTGATTGAGCCCCAGCCCTGCGTGTATTTGATACCGCCGACGACATACGGGACATAGCTGTCGATGGAATCATTGCCGCTGTTGCTGTCCTGGAAAATGCCAGGATCCGCGGCGGCACTGCCCGACCCGGTTTCCAACGAAGCCACGGCCGAGAAGCCGTTTCCGGCATCGAAGTAATACTGGACGACATTGGTGTCGAAGCCGCCGTAGGGGACCAGCGTATCCTGGATGACATTGCCGGCGTAGCCGATGAAGGTATCGAAGGCCGATTCGTCCTTACCGACGCGTAGACCACCGAGCTGGACCCAGGCAAAGTTCAGCGAAACGCTCGTACCGCCGTTAAAGTTGTCATCAAGGTAGTCGTTGTGGTTGCCCCAGTTGAAGCGCGTCTCGGTGTAGGTCTTCAAGGTGCCGAGCTCGGTTTCCTGGCCGGTCCAGGTCTTCAGCGTGAAGCGGGCGTGCTTGTAGTAGGTATCCTGCGAGTCGCCGTCCTGCTGATCGGTGGTCTTTGCACCGTCGAATGAGCCGACGTCGCCGATGCCGATGTCATAGCGAACATAGCCGCCGATGCGCAGGCAGGTTTCGGTGCCGGGGATGTAGAAGTAGCCAGCGCCGTAGACGTCGCAGATCTTGACGTATTCAGCGGGTTCCGGCTCGGCGACGACGACGGCGTCGGCGGCGCGCGCACCGGAAACTGCGATCAGTGCCGCAGCGGAGCCGAGAAGCAGGCTCTTGATGTTCATTTTCTGACCTCCAGTCAAAAGTTAAAAAACGGGTCTGGGTATTCTTTGCTGAAGGACAGCGTTCCCTGCCCCATCCCCACTACCGAAAAAGATGCGCACCGCGCCGCTCCTTCAAACCCGACATTACCCATGAGACGGCGGCGTTCAACCACGATCGTACCGGCAAAAGGTTTGTGTTGGCGCTATACCCCGGCGTTGTTGCACAAATGACACGATTTGGCCTCACTCCGAAAGCTCCCGTTAACCAACAGCCCTTCGCAAGCCGTTGCAAACGGTGGATTCCGGCGATGGTCGGCCAGAAATGTGACCATGGCCCGAGTCGCGAACCAGGGAATTGCCGCAGAATCGCCACATCGCGGGGCGGCGCTTTGGCGAAGGGTCGATTTTTCAAGGATAATAGCGCCAGCTTGTTGATTGTGCCGGCGCTTTTCTTTATCCACCGGCGCAACGGAGAGGTGGCCGAGTGGTCGAAGGCGCTCCCCTGCTAAGGGAGTAGAGGTCAAAAGCTTCTCGTGGGTTCGAATCCCATCCTCTCCGCCATCCTGCTTCGCGCTGCG
This sequence comes from Mesorhizobium sp. WSM4830, assembly GCF_055811495.1. NCBI lineage: Bacteria > Pseudomonadati > Pseudomonadota > Alphaproteobacteria > Hyphomicrobiales > Phyllobacteriaceae > Mesorhizobium > Mesorhizobium sp. WSM4830. Next base: position 207,515 of record NZ_JBVVQI010000003.1, read on the forward strand.
CGCTTCGCAGGACAAGTCCAGCGAAACCCTCTCCGCGTGAAGCAGGATGCCCTCCGAAGCCGTAGCGAAGGAGGGCCGCTAGCCCCGAAAACCCCCGCTGCGCGCTTCGCAGGACAAGTCCAGCGAAACCCTCTCCGCGTGAAGCAGGATGCCCTCCGAAGCCGTAGCGAAG